>QHTP01000108.1 GCA_003220855.1 Gemmatimonadota bacterium | reverse complement strand
GCCAGGAGGTCCGCCTCGCGCATTTCATCTGGATCGTGCTGCCGCTCGAGCTGGCGTTCCTGACGCCGTGGTGGGTGATCGGCAGCCGGGTGCACCACCGGTCGCTCACGGACGTGGGGTCGTGGCAGACCGTGTGGCTGCCGATCGTCGGGATGGTGGCGCTGTTCGTGTGGTCGCTCCGGCTGCGGCGGCGCGCGCGCGCGGAGCTGCGGGATATCGAGCTCTTGCGCGCACAGTATCGCGACCCCGATGCGGCCGCTCCAACTTTCAAGGGAGGATAGCGTGAACCGTATGTCGCCAGCGGTGGTAGCGTGCGCCGTCGTGCTGATCGCCGCGCCTGTGTCCGCGCAGACGATGCCGACCGCGCAGCAGGAGATGCAGTCCGCCCAGTTCCTCGTAGGTAAGTGGAGCTGCGCGCACACCGTCGGAGACTTCTCCGGCACGTATACGACGACCTACGCATCAACGCTCGGGAGCGCGTGGCTCGAGCAGACCTACGATTTCCCGGTTACCAGGGAGGATCCGGCCGTCCACGCCGACTACTTCCTCGGCTACGACGTGCGGGTGGATCGGTGGGTACGCTTCGGCGCCCACAGCAACGCCCAGTACTACGGCATGATCGGCACGCGGGCGGACAACGTCTGGTCGTGGAGCTACATCCTCCCGGGACCGGCAGGCAGGTCGGTCTGGACCAAGAAGTCGGACACCGAGTATACGGTAGATGGGCCGAGTTACCCGGCTAATGGCCGGAGGGTCACCGAGCACCACACCTGTCGAAAAGTGGCGTAGCCCGACGGCCCAGACATGCCACCGAGGGCGTGACACAGAACACCGAGTCTTTGTCCGACGTACCGGAGCTCCCCTACCATCTTCGGGTCGCCCGTGCTTCCGGTTTCGGGTCGCGTCCGCGGAAAAGTCCACCGTTACGCCCCCCCCGCCTTCCGCACTCTTTAGCACGGTATGATCTTGCGCGCCCAACGCACCCACCCACGCCCGCGCCCGTCGTCCGCGACCGATCGGGCCCTCGTACAGCGCATCACTCGGGGCGATGAAACAGCGTTCTCGGAGCTGCTGGCCCGCTACCGCAGCACCGTCTACGCCACGGCGTACGCCGTGCTGCTCGACCCCGAGCAGGTCGCCGCCGTCGTGACCGACGCGTTCGAGGAGGCCCGTCGCACCGCCGCGGAATTCCTCGCCACGCAGGGCAGCGTCTCCGGCTGGTTGACCCACCTCACCCGACTCGGCATCGCCGCCCGACACGACGCCGCCTGACCGCTTCCGCGGCTCGCCTGGGGGCGTAAGTTCCCGGCGTCCGCCATGCTCGGTCGCGCCCGCCGCTCGATCTTCGCCCTGTACGTCGGGAGCGCCGTGTTCGTCACGGTGCAACGGGGAGTCCTGAGTCCGTCCAACAACTTCAAGGTGTTCTGCTGTTCGTCCCCTTCGCCGCGCTGCCGTTCGCGCCGGCGCTCTTGATCTGGAGTCTCCTGAACTCGCTGCTGCTCTGGTACGCCGTGCGGCGCCTGCTTCCCGACCGCCAGGCGACCCTAGCCCTGGCACTCGTCTATCTCGAAGTGCTGTTCGCGATGCAGTACGCCCAGAGCAACGGCCTCGTCACGGCGCTCATCCTGCTCGCGTTCCTCGCGCTCGAGCAGGGACGCCAACTGCGGGCGGCGCTGCTCATCGGTGTCGATGCGTTCATCAAGATCTTCCCGCTCGGCGCCGCCGCGCTCGCGCTGTTCCATCCCCGCCGCTGGCGCTTCACCCTCCTGCTCGCCGCCGTCGGGGTTGGCCTCGCGCTCCTGCCGCTGGTCGTGATTCCGCCCCACGAGCTGGTCGCCCAGTATCACTCTTGGTGGACCATCGAGATGTCGGATGCGAGTAATGTGAACCGCGGCGACTCGGTGATGCAGTACCTCTACCGCTGGCTCGGCGTCGACTGGCCCCACTGGCCGGTGCAGCTCGCGGGCACCCTGGTGCTGCTGGCGCCGCTCGCCCTCGAGCGGGGGCGCTCGGGCGACCGGGCCTTCCGCCTCCGGTTCCTCTGCTCGCTGCTCGTCTACCTCGTGCTTTTCAACCACCAGTCGGAGCGGGCCTCGTTCGTCATCGCCTACACCGGGCTATCGCTGTGGTATGCGGCCAGCGAGCCGGACCGCGTGCGCAACACGATCGCGCTCGCGGCCGCGGCCGCGCTGCTGCTGCAGGACGTGCAGATCGTGCCGTGGGCGATCCACGACGCGCTGGGGCGCTACCGCGTCAAAGGCATTCCCTGCCTCGTCGCCTGGATCGTGATGCAGGCGGAGCTGTTGGGGTGGCGGCGCTGGGCGCCCCGCTCACACGGCACCGAAATGGGTCAGACACACGTCCCCCCGCCGGAGCCGCTCCCGAGCCGCTGACGAGGTGAGCGCCGCCAGCTCGGCGGCGCGCGGCGCCACGTAGCCGTCCCACGCGGCCAACATCCCATCGGGACAGCCCGGGTGGACCATGAGCTCCGTGACCCCCGGCGGGGGCGCTAGCTGATCGATCAGCGCAAGCAGCCGGTTCAGGAACCGGGGGTCTCCCTGAAGCCCGATGCCGTGGAAGTGGTCGGCATGGCGCGGCACCGCGACGCCGCGCGCCGCCACGCGCCACGCCGCACCAATCGTCCAGCGCTTGACCCAGGCCCTCCCCGTCCCCCGCTCGACCGGCACGCGCACGAACGGGACGCCGTGCGCGCGGGCCGCGGCCACGACGGGCGCCCACACGCCGGGCAAGGCGTGCACGTGACGATGGCCATCGATGTGCGTGACCGTGAAACCGGCCGGTGCGAGGGTGGACCAGACTGCGGCCACTGCAAAGCGACTCCCCGGCGGTGAGGTTCAGGTGTAACCCGGCGCCGAGCGCTGCGCCCCCGCCGCGCAGCGCCGCGACCGCGTCTTCCCAGCCGGGCGCGTTCACGAGCACCGAGACGGACGACACCACGCCCGCCGCGTGCGCCTCCAGGATGCCGTCGTTCACACCCGGCGACAGCCCGAAATCGTCGGCGTTCACGACCAGGCGCCGCGCGCTAGGCGTAGCGCCCCCGCCAGTCGTTCCAGCGGATGCGCGCGAGGTCCCGTACCATGGCCGCCGCATCGCCGGCGAAACGCACGGTACTCGGCTCGTCGTCGTAGCGATACTGGACCGCGGTCTGCCGCACGCGCAGGCGGTGTTTGCGCGCGATGTACAACAGCTCGACATCGAACCCAAACCCGGCCACGGTGAGGCGCGGGAAGATCAGCTGCGCGGCACGCGCCGTGAAGGCCTTGAGGCCGGCCTGCGTATCCAGGATCCCGGGCAGGAGCGCGACTCGCACCACCCGGTTGAACAGCCGGCTCATCAGGTGCCGTGTGTAGAGGTAATGGAAGAACGATGGACTCATCAGGTACCGCGACTCGGGGAGCACGCGGCAGGCGATCGCCACATCGGCTCCGCCGTCCAGCTCGCGCACCATGTGGTCGATCTCTTCGACCGGGTAGGCAAGGTCGGCGTCGGTGAACACGCGCCGGGCACCCCGCGCCGCGGCCATGCCACGCGCCACCGAAAAGCCCTTGCCCCGGTTGGCGTCGTTGTGGAGCAGGGTCGCGCCGCTCAGCGTGCCCGCGAAGTCGGCAAGGAGCCGCGCCGCGCCCGGCTCGCTGTGATCGTCCACCAGCACCAGCTCGGTGGGCTGTGTCTGGGCGCACACGTAGCGACGCAGTGTTTCGAGATGCAGCGGCAGGCGGTCCACGCCGTTCCGCACGGGCACGACGACTGACAGGTGGATCGGGGACTCGGCCACGCCGACAAGATACGAGTCGCCGCGGCCGCCTGGGTATCCTTAATCCTCGTACGGTCGTCCGACCCCACCCCCGAAACGGAGCCCGTCATGCGCACCCGAACCCCGCTCTTATCCCCCGTCTTTCTGGTCGCGGTCGCCGCCCCGAGCGCCCGTGCACAGACGCCGCCGGCCGCGGCCTGGGACTCGGTCGCGCAGATCCTCAAGGCGCCGGCGAGCGCGACGGGCGGCTACTACCGGTATGGCCTGCCGCGTCGCGACGTGACCCTGAAGGTCGGCGACGTGACGGTGTCCCCCGCGCTCGCGCTCGGCGGCTGGGCGGGGTTCAGCGGAGCGTCGAACGACGCGACCGTCATGGGAGACCTGGTGCTGCTCGCGAGCGAGGTGAAGCCCGTGCTCGCCGAGCTGGCGCGCCAGCGGCTCGACGTCACCGCAGTGCACAACCATCTCGCGGGGGAGGAGCCACAGCTCACCTACGTGCATTTTCACGGTCGGGGTGGAGCGACCGAGCTCGCGACACGGCTCGACCTCGTGCTGGCGCGCACGGCGACGCCGCGCCCGGTCGCGGCCCAGACGCCCGCGCCTCCCACGATCGACACCGCACTGGTATTCGGCACGCTCGGGCACTCCGGCACGGCACGGGGCAACGTGGCCCAGGTCGGGTTCGTGCTCGTCCCGGGAGCGGTGACGCTGCACGGCCGCGCCCTGGTGCCCGCGATGGCGTACGGGAGCCCGGTGAACATCCAGATGGTGGACGGCACGCGGGCGGTCGCGACCGGAGATTTCGCAGTCGAGGGCGCCAAGGTGAGCGGCATGCTCGCGGCGCTGGCGGCGCACGGCATCGCCGCGACGGCCGTACACACCCATCTGATCGGCGAGTCGCCGCACCTCTACTACATGCACTTCTGGGCGGATGGTCCGCTCGCCGAGGTGCTGGCGGGCCTGCGGGCGGCGCTCGACGCCGCACGTTAGCTTGCCGGTCATGACGGCGGCGATCGAGCACGTCTCCGACACGGCCCGCTGGGTCGCGCTGTATCGCGCGATGGAGTCCGAGCGCCCCGACGCGCTGTTCCGCGACCCGTACGCGCGCAAGTTGGCGGGGGAGCGCGGGGAGCGCATCCTCGCGTCGATGCGGAAGGGCCGGGCGTGGGCGTGGCCGATGGTCGTCCGCACGGCGGTCATGGACGAGCTGATCCTGCGGGCGATCGCGCGCGACGGGGTCGGGACGGTGCTCAATCTCGCCGCGGGGCTCGACACCCGGCCGTACCGGCTGCCCCTCTCACCGGCGTTGCGCTGGGTGGAGGTCGATTTTCCCGATGTGATCGCCTACAAACAGGCGCAGCTAGCGGGTGAGCGCCCGGCGTGCGCGCTGGAGCAGGTGGGGATGGACCTCACGGACGTGGCGAACCGCCGCGCGCTGTTCGACCGGATCGGCGCCGCCGCGCGCCAGGTGCTGATCGTGAGCGAGGGGCTGCTCGTCTATCTCACGCCCGAAGCAGTCGCGTCGCTTGCGACCGACCTCGCCGTCCCCGCCTCGTTCCGCGGGTGGCTGATCGACCTGGCATCTCCCCGCCTGCTCAAAATGATGGAGAAGTCGTGGGGGCAGGCCGTGGCCGCAGGGAACGCACCGTTCCTGTTTGCGCCGCCTCGAGGGACGCGATTCTTCGAGCCGCACGGTTGGCGGGAGGCCGAGTTCCGGTCGATGTGGGAGGAGTCGTTGCGACTAAAGCGGACCATGCCGCTCGCCTGGCTGTGGAATCTGGTCGGTAAGCTGTATCCCAAATCCAAACGGGACGAGTTCCGGCGCATGTCCGGGATCGTCCTGCTAGAGCGAACCTGAACCGCAAAGGAGCCTGCATGCGCATGCGTCGATTGGCGGTCGCCGGCCTGGCCGGGGCGGTCGCGTGCGCCCGGCAACCACCGCCGGCCCCCGGCCCGAACGTCGTCACGCTCATCGCCACGGACTACGCGTTCGCACTGCCGGACACGATTCCCGCCGGCCTCACGACGTTCCGTCTGGTGAATCAGGGGCAGGAGCTGCACCACGGATCGCTGGTCCGGCTGCGCGACGGCAAGACCGTCGCGGACTTCCAGGCCGGGCTCGCGGCCGCGATGAAAAACCACACACCGGCCCCGCCTTGGATGGGGTTCGCCGGCGGGCCGAACGCCGTCACGCTCGGCGACACGACGACGGCCACGCAGGTGGTGGAGGCGGGCTCATACGTGTTCGTGTGCTGGATTCCCAGCCTCGACGGCGTTCCCCACGTGATGAAAGGCATGCTGCATCCGTTGGTGGTCACCGCGTCGGCGGCGCCCGTTGCCGCGGCGCCGGCGGCCGATGTCACGATCACGCTCACCGACTACGACTTCCAGCTGTCCCAGCCTCTCACCAGGGGTCGTCACGTCGTGCGGGTCGAGAACGCCGGCGCGCAGGGACATGAGGTCGTGATCGCCGCGCTCGCTCCGGGCAAGACGCTGCACGACTTCATCGCGTGGGAACAGGGGGGCGAGAAGGGCCCCCTGCCGACGGGACAGTGGTTGGGCGGCGTGACGACGCTCGATGTCGGCGGGCATTCCCAGTTCGCGACCACGCTCGCGCCGGGGAACTACCTCCTGTTGTGCTTCTGGCCCGATTCCAAGGACGGCAAGCCGCACTTGATGCACGGGATGGGGAAGCAGATCACGGTCAGCTAGGGCGGCAGGGCGGTATGGTTGCGTCGCCGTACCGCCCCGCTGCCGGCGGCTAGTTCAACAGGTAGCGCAGGCCGAGCTGCATTTGCCAGCGCGAGAAGGGGCTCGGATCGTCGATGAAGGTCGTCGCGTGCCCGGTAAAATTGAACACGGGCGCCCCAGTCGCATCGAAGCGCACCAGCTTGAGTGGCGACAGCGACGCAGGGTCGGCCACCTTGCGAACACCCCACGACGAGTTGATCAGATTCCCGACGTTCAAGATGTCGAGACTCAGCTCGAACTGGTGGCGCGTGGCCCCTCCCCCGACGCCGAACTCCTGTAGGATCCGCATGTCGACGTTGTTGTACCAGGGATTGAGCTCGCCGAACCGGTCGGCGATCTGGCCGCGGTGCGAGTTGAGATAGCCATCCTGGCTGATGAACGCGTTCAGCTGGTTCCACTGCTGCTGCGAGCTCACCACAACGTTACCGGCCGTATCGCGGATCGGGTCGAGCACGATCTCGCTCTGGTTGCGCGGGATGTAGATGAGGTCGTTCCCGCCCTGGCCGTCGCCGTTCACGTCGCCGGAGTAGATGAACGAATAGCGATTGCCGCCGTTGCCCGCGAATCGGTTCCCCTGGCCGAACTCCACGAAGACGCCGAGCCGGGTCTTGAGGGTCGGCGACCACGTCTTGGCGTACGTGGCGGTCCCGACGATCCGGTGCCGGGGGCCGAACTCGGAGTAGCTCAATTCCGGTCTGTTCGGATCCCCCTTCACCGGCTCGTTCTGCCACAGCACGCTCGCGATCTCCGTCGATTTCAGGTTATTGCGCGCGTCGGTGAAGCTGTACCCAATGCTCGTCGATAGGCCGGACTCGAAATTCTTGCGCAGCTGCGCGGTTAGGTTGAGGGAATGCCCGTCGCTGGTGTTGTCGAGCACGTAGATCCCTGCGCCGCCGGCAGCGTTGAGCGAGTAGCCGAGCGGACCGCTCCCGGTCGGACAAGCCCCCGCCGCCGTAAACGTGCAGCCACCGTAGAAGGGCCGACCGTCGGGCGCTGGAAGCGTGCCCGCCGGCTTCACGAGATCGGCGTTCCGCATGACGATGGCGTGGATGTCCTTTCCATACACAACCTCGAGCGTTCCGAGCAGCCCGCCCGGGAGTTGGTGATCGATCGCCAGGTCCGTAGTCCAAACCTGTGGCCATTTGAAGTTCGGGGCGATCGCGTTCACGTCGAACGACTGCGCCAGCGTCGAGGAGTCCTGGGCGGAGCCCGTCGGGCGCTGGGGTGCCCCGGTCGCGGGAAACAGGTTCGGATTCGCGCCCGGGTTCGAGATCGCGTTCCCGACCCACACGAACGGGACCCGGCCGGTGAAGATCCCGGTCCCGCCCCGCACCTGGGTGCGCCGGTCGCCAGAGGCGTTCCAGTTGAAGCCGAGGCGCGGGGACCAGAGCGGGGTTGCGCCGGGCAGCTTGCTCTGATCGACCGTTTCCGGATTGCCGTTGGCGTCCAGCGCCGTCAACCCGCGTGAGTAGGGATTATCGATCGGAGTCGTGAAATACATCGGGAAATCCACCCGCAGGCCGTACGTAAGGTTTAACCGATCCGACACCGGGTATTCGTCCTGAAGGTAGAAACCTAGCTGTCCGACGGAAATGTCCTCGCCCTTGTAGGGACCGGTCCCGATAAACGAGCGGAACTTGATATTGTCAGAGTCGGCGGCTTGGAAGAACTGCGCCAGCGAACCGAACGTCGTCCCGCTCG
>QHTP01000107.1 GCA_003220855.1 Gemmatimonadota bacterium | reverse complement strand
GTCGGCGAGGATGTGCTGGCGCAACAGGTACAGGCCGGTGGCGGGCTTGCTGTACTCGATCGCCCCAAGCAGACGCGGGGCCACACGGTCGGCGGCGAGGATGGGCGGCTCATCCTGGCCGGTCGCGGCGAACTGCGCCCACTGCGCCGCCACGCCGCGTCCCTGAGGCACCGTGTCGTGATAGAACGCCAGCCCCGAGTAGATATTGATGAACGTGTTGAAGCCCTCGTCCATCCACGCATACAGCCGCTCGTTCGACCCGACGATCATGGGGAACCATCCATGGCCCAGCTCGTGGGTGGTCACGCCGAACAGGCCGCGGCCTCCCGCACGCTGGCCGCAGAATACGATCATCGGGTACTCCATGCCGCCCACCGGCCCCGCCACGTTGATCGCCGTCGGGTAGGGGTAGCGGAACCACTTTTCCGAGTAATGCTTGATCGAGTGGCGCGCGTACTCGGTGGAGCGTGCCCAGTCGGGGTTCGCCTCCGGCGCGTAGAACGACTGAATCAGCACGCCGTCGTAGCCGCTCGCGTCCCAGATGAAGTTCGCGGCCGCGGCCCAGGCCACGTCGCGCACGTGCCTCGCGGTGAAGTGCCATGTCAGCGTCGGGCTCGCGCCGGAGGGGCGCGTGGACGCCTGTCCCACCTCCGCTTTCGCGACGATGGCGACCGTCGTGTCCGAGCGTATCGCACGGGCGAGGCGGGCACGCTCCCCCGCCGTGAGCACCTCGAGCGGGTTGACGAGCGTGCCGGTCGCGGCCACTAGGAAGCCGCGCGGCACCGTGATGGCGACGTCGAAGTCACCGTACTCGAGATAGAACTCGCCCTGGCCGAGGTACTGCTCCGTGTTCCAGCCACGCACGTCGTCGTACACGGCCACGCGCGGGTACCACTGCGCGATCTCGTACAGCCAGCCGCCGGGGAACTGCTCGCGCCCCATGCGATCCGATCCGTGCTCCGGCACCTCGAAGCGGTACGCCAGCTCGAGCTCCGCCAGCCCGCCCGGCGCGAGCGGCCGGTCGAGGTCGGTGCGCATCAGGGTGCCGTTCAGGGTCGTCGCGAGCGGGACGCGTCCCGATGCTTGCCCGGCGCGCCTCACGATCCTGGTGTATTCGACGGTGTAGCCCCCCTCGAACCCGCGGCCCGCGAAGCGCGCATCGGTCGGATTGAGAAACGCCCCGCGGCTCGACGCCTTGTAGATGTTCTGGTCGAGCTGGAGCCAGACGTGGTGCAGCGTGTCGGGGGAGTTGTTCGTGTAGCGGATGGTCTCCGTGCCCGCGATGGTGTGGGTGGCCGTGTCGAGCGACGCCCGGATGGCGTAGTCGGCGCGCTGCTGCCAGTAGCGCGGACCCGGGCCGCCGGAGCCTGCGCGCATCTGGGTCGGCGTGGGGAGGACGAGCCGCCGGAACGGTGACGTGTCGCCCACCTGGGGTGGCAGGGTGGTCGGACCGACGGCCGAGGCGGGCTGCTGCAGCGCGGCCAGCACGAGCGCGAAGGCGAGCATCGCTGGTACGTCCTCCTATTCGGTGGGCTTCGCTTCCTGCAGATACCCGGTGGCCACGCCGCCCACGACCATGGCGAGCCCCAGCCAGCCGAGCGGCGACAGCTGCTGGTTCAACAGGGTCAGCGCGAGCAGGGTGCCGACCACCGGCTCGATCGTCGCGGCCACGGCCGTGGGGGCGGCGTCGATCCGCTTGACGGCGGCGAAGAACAGGAAGTTCGCGGCGAGCACGGACCCGAGCGACAGGAGCAGCACATAGATCCAGGCTCCCGTCGTGTGCGGCGGCAGCGGCGTGTGTCCGCTGAGCGGCAACACCACCCCAAGCACGAGTACGCCGCCGACGATCTCGAGGAACAGCACCTGGAGCGCACCGTAGCGCGGGACGGCGTAGCGGGCGAGCAGCGTGGTCCCCGCGTACGACAGCATGGCGAGCAGCCCGCCCGTGATACCCTGGATGAGGCTCGGCAACGGAATGGCGGCGGCGCCCGCGCCGTGGCTCCCCCCCTGGACCGTGAGCGCCGCCCCCGCCATCACGACGAGGGCGAGCACCACGCGCAGCGTCGTGAGCCGCTCGCCCAGCAGCGGCTTCGCGAGAATCGCGACCAGCACCGGCGCGACGTAGAGCAATGCCGCGGCCCCGGCGACGCCCGCTCCGGCGATCCCGAACTGGTACGCCACTTCGAACAGGGCCACCAGCGCACCGCCGCCGAGCCCGACGAGCAGCCAGGCGCTCCGATCGATCCGCAGCAGGCGTGGCCGAAACAGGGCGTACACGAGCAGGCCGGCGAGGCCGATCGCGAGGCGCCAGAAGCCGATCCCGGTGATCGCCTCGCCAGCCCGGTAGAGCGCCGTGGAGAGCGGGCCCGTGGTGCCCCACACGGCGCCGGCCGCGAGGGCGAACAGGTAGCCGGCGAGGCGACTCGAGCGGGCGGTCAGACGCGGTCGCGCGCGTGGAGCGCCGCGCGAATGGCCTGAGTGATGGCGTCGCGGTCTCCCGGCCGGCCCCACCATTCGAGCGCAAAGCGGCCGAACGCCAGCACGCCCAGCAAGGTGCCCAGCAGCAGGAGCACGATCTTGGGGCCGGGCGTCTGGGGCTGCAGGCGAGTGGGTACGAGTGCCAGGACGAAGCATACGGCGGCGGGGGCGAGCCACACGGGCAACAGCAGCCGGGCGAGCCACGTCATCCCGAACCGGCCCTCGAGCACGGTGGTGCCGTCCCGCTGGCGGAACTGCCCGACGAAGGTGCGCCGGAACAGCGCCCGATACCGGGCGGCGTCGCGGTAGTAGAGCACCGCGCCGCCGCCGCGAATCCAGCCGTCCATCCCGGGCGCGTTCCAGCGGCGCGCGTCGATCGCCGCCTCGAGCCGGGCCACCGCGTCGGCCGGAGAGCCCGGGCACGCGAAGCTCACCGGGCGCACGGCACGACCTGTGCGATTCTCAGGGTCATGCTTCTAACTTAGCCTGCCGCCGGCGCGTCGCGACAGCGCGCGGACGAGGAGACCGAGCACGACCGCCCCGACCAGGACCCACGTCTCGCCGCGGGCGACGCGGCCGAGCGCGGCGTTCGCCGCGGCGCCGTAGGCGTAGCCGATCCAGGTGAACAGCAGCGCCCAGGCGAGAGCGGTGCCCGCGTTGAAGCGGAAAAAGCGCAGCGGCTCGATCCGCGCCACGCCGCACAGGATCGGCAGCGGGAGCCGGATGCCATACGCGAAGCGCATGAGCAGCATGACGCGGGAGTCGTGCGCCCGCACGAGCGTGCGGGCGCGCTCCGCGGCCGGACGCCAATGCAGGGGCAGGCGAGCCAGCACGGGCTCCCCGTAACGCCGGCCCAGCGCGAAATACAGCTGGTGTCCCAACGTGGCGGGCACCGCCGCGATCAGCGACACCGCCCACCACGGCCAATAGCCCGCCGCGGCGAGCGCCCCGCCCACGATGACGGCCGCTTCCCCTTGGAGCCAGGCCCACACGAACAGGACCGGCCCCCCGTAGCTGTGCATCACGGCGCCGAGGTCCATGTCTCGGCGGTAATCTACGCGGTCAGAACGCGGTCAGGTGCGGTGCGCGGGGCACAGCTCGGCATGGAGGCCGGCAGAATGGTCCCGCAGCAACCGGCGTGCGCTGCGGCGCGCGAAGTTCCAGTTGCGCCAATCATCGTGCTCGAGCCGGGCACGTTGCTTCAGCAGGCCAGCAGCGACCGCGCAGCGCGCGGATGGGTCGAGTCGGGGCAGGGCCTGGAGCAGGAGCGGCACAGCGTCGGCGCTGAGTGACGCCGCGTACCAGCCGTCGAATGGACGCTCCGCCGGCGGGCGCGCCAGGTTGGTGCGGACGATCAGAGCGTCGGGGTTCACCAGGTGCAGCGCGCCGAGCACCGCGAATCCCTGAACCAGCGCTCCGAACGCGAAGTGACGGCGCTCTCCTCGCAACGTGGTCCAGCCAAACCACGCGGCCACGGCGGCGAGGTACAGCATGAACGCCGTCGAGTAGAGGCGGATTTCCGAGAGTCCGTACGCGGTCACGTATAGCCGCATGCGCTCGAGCGCGGACGCCATGACGACCGTGAGCAGGACGAGCAGGACGGTCGCGAGCTGCCGGAACGTGCGCTGGTGCTCCGCCGGCTGGTTGCGGAGTAGCCAGTCGGCGCCGGTGAGCAGAGGGAGCACGAGCGCGCTGGCCGTCACGAGCTCGAAGAAGCCGCGGCGGGCGTACTCCGCATAGGTGAGGCCGCCCGCGGCGAGGACGAGCGTGGCGCCGCCGAACAGGTAGCGCAGCTGAATGACGACGAAGACGAGAAACAGCAAGTCGACGAGCCCCAGCGCGGTTGCCACGGGAATGATACCGAGCGACAGCCCGCTCTCCCCGCCCGCGACCGGTACCACGGAACGGATCAGTGCTCCCCGGAAGTATCCCGCGACGAGCGCCCCCCACACGGCGAACAGGACTACGTGAGACAGCAAGTCGCCGAAGTCGACGTCGAATGCACTGGCGACCACGGTCCCGAACACGCTGTCGGCCGACGTAAACAGACCTCCGAACACCACGAGCAAGGGAAACGCCAGCGCCGCGCCCAGCGCGGCTCCCCGGACCTGCCGCATCCGTCCTTCGCTCGGGAGCTCGCTCCAGGTCACGTCGCGACCCACGAGCGGGAAGACGCCCAACCACGCGTCCAGGGCGCTGGCGATGCCGGCATGCACGTAGTGCCACGCCTGGCGCCCGCGCAGCGCGACGCCCTTGAGGCTCAGGCTGGCGACCGCCAGGAGGACGATGAGGCCGACGACATCGAACGAATGGAGCATCATCGCGTCGCGCGCCACGAAATTCGACGCGACAAGCAGCGCCGCGCCGCCGAGCCACAGCGCGTCGCGGGTCACCGCCACGCGGTGGCGACGGACGAGCCACCACCCTCCGGCGACCAGGGCGGCGGTGCACACGAAGGCATTCAGGCCCCACGGCACGGCGCGCAGCAGCGCGTCGCCGACGATTCCCGCCAGCGTCGCAGCGGCGAGGATGTCCAGCCCGAGGCGCGTCCGCTCGCTCACGACGCTCATTGTACCGGCCCCGAGCTGTGGGCGCAGAACACCACCACCAGGGCCACGAGCGCGACGCCGGGCCAGCTCACCGGCCGGTAGACCCAGCCCCACGGCACGAACCAGCCGCGCCCGCCGCTCACGGCGCTCATCCCGCGGCCGCTTCGGGCAGGCCACCGTAGCGGCGCTGGCGCGTCCGGAAATCGCCCACGGCGCGCGTCAGCTCCGCCGGGCCGAAGTCGGGCCACATGGTGTCCGTGAAGTACAGCTCGGCATAGGCGGCTTCCCACAGCAGAAAGTCCGAGAGCCGCTGCTCGCCGCCGGTGCGGATGAGGAGATCCACGTCGGGGAGAATGAGACCGGCGCCGATCGCCCAGCGGGCCGAGTAGTCCACCGCGAGCCGGAGCACGAGCCGCCCGCCTCGCGCCGTGGCAAGCTCGGCCGCGGCGATCCCCGCGACCAGCGGTGCGGGCAGCCGATCGCGCCGTCCCACCACCTCGAGCCGCACACCATTCTCCACCAGGCGCGGCGTCTCGGTGCGCAGGTGTCGCGCGAACAACCGCATCAGCGCGGCGACCTCGCCCGGCGGGCGCTTCCAGTTGTCCGCGGAGAAGGCGTACAGTGTGAGGGCGGTGATGCCCTGATCGGGCGCGGCCTCGACGATCCGGCGCACGGCCCCGGCGCCGGCGCGATGGCCCGCCACACGGGGCAGGCCGCGGCGCGCGGCCCAGCGGCCGTTGCCGTCCATGATGATCGCGACGTGCATAGAAGAGCTTTGCGGCATAAAGTCAGACCTCAAAAAAAAAATTCCCGGCTCACCCCTGACGGGTGACGCGAATGAGCGCTTCCATGTGGTCCAGGTAGTGCTCCAGGGCACGCCGGCCGGCGCCCGTCAACCGGTATTCGGTCTTCGGGATCCGTCCTTCGAACGACTTCGTGCAGGTGACGTACGACGCCTCCTCGAGCTTGCGCGCGTGCACGCTCAGGTTGCCGTCTGTGGTCTTCAAGAGCGCCTTGAGCTGGTTGAAGCTGAGGCTGTCGTTCACGGCGAGCGCGCTCACGATGCCGAGGCGCACGCGCTCGTGGATCAGCCGGTCGAGCCCAGCCGTGCGCACGCCCGCCGCGGAGCGCTCGCGCGCGACGTCCCGCTCGGCCGCCTCGGTCTTTCTCGCCGCTCCCTGTCTAGCCACCGTACCTCCGGGCAATGATCGTGCCGAACACGATGTGCAGTCCGCCGAACCCTGCGGCCATCAGCCAGTTCCCCCACGCCGCCGGTCCGAGCAACGCCACGGTGCCGACGGTCATGAAGCAGACCCCCATGACGGGAACGATGCGGACCGAGAACGCGCCCCCGGTCACGAATCCGGTACCGTACAGTAGCAGCCAGGTGCCGGGGAGCGCATGCCACAACCCCGCCCGGAACAGCGCCACCGTCAGCAGCCCGCCCACGACCATCGGAGGCAGGAAGCTCAACCCGGCCCGGCGTCCCGGCCCCGACAGCAGGGGATCGTTCACGGCGAACGCTTTGCGCACCATGGTCGCGCCGCCGATGCCGAGCGCCACGACCGCCTCGCCGAGCCAGGTGGCGAGCCACAGCTCGGGCGTGGGCTGCCGGGCCGCTAACAGCGCGGCGACGAGTGCGGTCGCCCCCACCGCCACCTGTCCCCAGCCGGGAACGGCGGTGAACGACCCGGCGCGCTCCATCGTCTGTCGGATGTAGCGGAGGTTGTCGAGCGCGCGATCGTGCAGCGGCCGCGGGGCGGTCATCGCGGAAAGATCGCTTCACGCCCGCCCGTTGTCAAGTACTTTGTAACACAAAGTCACTACGCTTCCACCCGTGCACGTCTACATCTCCGTGGACATGGAGGGCATCGCGGGCGTGGTCCACGAGTCCCAGACCGACCCGACCGACCCGGCGTGTGCCGCCGAGTACGCACGGTTCCGGCGTCTCATGACGGCGGAAGCCAACGCGGCCGTAGAGGGTGCCGTCGCGGCGGGGGCCACGCGGGTGGTCGTGAACGACAGCCACTGGTTCATGCGCAACCTGCTTGCGGAGGAGCTGCATCAAGCGGCGGAGCTCGTGGCTGGCGACCCCAAGCCGCGCTCCATGGTGCAGGGGATCGATGGGGGCTTCGACGCGGCGCTGTTCATCGGGTATCACGCGCGCGCGGGCACGGCCCGCGCGATCCTCGACCACACGTACGCCGATCGTATTTACGAGGTGCGGCTCAACGGCAAGGCGGTGGGCGAGCTCGGCATCAACGCGGCGCTCGCGGGCGTCTACGGCGTGCCGGTGGCCCTGGTGAGCGGGGACTCCGCGCTCGCCGCCGAGGCGAAGGATCTGCTCGGTGACGGCGTCAGTACCGTCGTCGTGAAGGAGGCGGTCAGCCGTCACGCGGCGCGGAGCGTCGCTCCCGCGCTCGCCTGCCGCATGATCCGGGACGAGGTGACGCGCACCCTGAAGCGGAAGCGCGTGCCGTTCGTCGTGCCGCAGCCGATCGCGCTCGAAGTGGATTTCGCGCGGACGATCCATGCAGACATGGCGGAATTGTGCCCGGGCGTGACGCGCACCGCCGGGCGCACGGTGGCGTTCTCCCACGATGACTACCGCGAGGTGTTCCGGGTCTGGCGCGTGCTGCTGAACCTCTCGGCGGTGGTCTAGACGCGGGGCGGCCCTGGCCATGTTGCGCGGGCGCCTCTATGATGGAGCCTCCACGCGCCCGCGAGCGTCGCCTGACCACTCTCCTCTCTCGTCTCCAAACCGCGGTCCGAGACCGCTACTCGGTCGCCCACGAGATCGGCCGCGGTGGGATGGCGACGGTGTACTTGGGCGACGACCTCAAGCACGAGCGGCCGGTTGCGATCAAGCTGCTCCATCCCCAGCTCGCCACGGGCCTCGGGGTCGAGCGCTTCCTGCGTGAGATCAAGACCGCGGCCGCGTTGACCCACCCCCACATCGTCCCGTTGTTCGATTCCGACGAGGCCGATGGACTGTTGTTCTACGTGATGCCGTACATCGACGGCGAAACGTTGCGCGGTCGGTTGACACGCGAGGGCAGCCTGCCGATCGAGGACGCCATCCGCATCACCAGCGAGGTCGCTGAGGCGCTCGGGTACGCCCACGCGTGCGGGGTGGTACACCGCGACATCAAGCCGGAGAACATCATCTTCTCCGCCGGTCGTGCGCTGGTGACCGACTTCGGGATCGCTCGCGCCGTGACGGCCGCGACTCTCGAGCCGCTCACCATCGACGGTGTCGTCGGCACGCCCGCCTACATGAGTCCGGAGCAGGCGAGCCGGAGCCCGCAGCTCGACGGGCGGTCCGACATCTACAGTCTCGCCTGCACGCTGTACGAGATGCTCACCGGGTCGGTGCCCTTCACTGGGCCCACGGCGCAGGCCGTGATGGCGCGCCACGCACTCGATGACGTCCCACCGATCCGGAGCGTGCGGCCGACGGTGCGGCATGCCCTGGAGCAGGCCGTGCTGACAGCGCTGGCCAAGGTGCCCGCGGACCGGTTCGCCACGGCCGCTCAGTTCGCCCGAGCCTTGAACGCGCGCGACGAGGGCACGACCGAGGCGGAGGGGGGCGAATCGATTGCCGTCTTGCCGTTCGCGAACCTGAGTGGCGATCCCGACTTCGAGTATTTCAGCGAGGGCATCGCCGAAGAGATCATCAACGCCCTCACGCAGCTGCCCGGCCTGCGCGTCGCGGCGCGTACGTCGTCGTTCGCGTTCCGCGGGCAGGGGATCGATCTCGCCGAGGTCGGAGCGAAGCTCAAGGTGGGGACGGTGCTCGAGGGGAGCGTGCGCCGGGCGGGCAACCGGTTGCGGATCAGCGCCCAGCTCGTGAAGGTCGGCGACGGCTACCACCTCTGGTCGGAGCGCTATGACCGCGAGATGACGGACATCTTCGCGATCCAGGACGAGATCGCAAAGGCGATCGCCACCCGGCTCCAGGTCGCGCTGGGCGGTGAGGGCGCGCACCTCGTCACGCCGGCCACTGGGAATCTCGACGCATATCACCTCTACCTGAAGGGACGGTATTACCTGGCTCAGCGAGGGCTCGGGCTCAAGAAGGCGCTCGAGTGTTTCGATCAGGCGTTGGCGCTCGATCCGAACTACGCGCTCGCCTACGCCGGCCTCGCCGACGCGTGTACGGTGCTTGCGGAGTACGGGGTCGCGCCGCCCAACCTGCTCCGGCCCAAGGCGCGCGCGGCCGTGCAGCGGGCCCTCGAGCTGGCGCCTGACCTCGCGGAGGTCTATTGCGCCTCGGGGGCGCTGGCTTTCATCTGCGACTGGGACTGGCCTCGCGCGGCGCGAGACTTGCGACGTGCGGTCGAGCTGAATCCGCGCTCCGTCGCGGCGCGACAATGGCTCTCATACTATCTGGTCTTCGCCGAGGGCCGTCTCGAGGACGGCGTCGCGCAGGCCCGGCGCGCTCTCGAGCTCGACCCCCTGGCGCCATTGCTGGTGATGCAGCTGGGCATGACGCTCACCGGGGCGGGTCGGTATGAGGAGGCCGTCGCGTCGTTCCGGCGGGCCGGGGATCTTGCACCCATGATGTTCCAAGCCACCATCCATTTGGGGCTGGTCTTCAACCATCTCGGCAGGAGCGATGAGGCAATCGCACCCCTGGAAGTGGCGGTGACGACGTCCGGACGCCACCCATGGACGCTCGCGGCGCTCGCCGTCTGTTACAGCTCTCTTGGAAAGCTGGCCGATGTGGAGGCGATTTGGGACGAGCTCGTCGCGCGCGCGCGGCGTGAGCACCTGCAGCCGACCGTCCTCGCCATCGTGGCGGCGAGCCTCGGGCGCATGGATGAGACCTTCGACCTGCTGGACCGAGCGTGCGACGAACACGACGGCATCCTCGTGTACTCGAAGCGCTATCCTTTCTTCAAGCTGCTCCAAGCCGATCCACGGATGGAGCGCATTTACCGGCGCATCGGGTTCCCCGACGCCGCGAGCTACGGAGCGAGCAGCACCAGCCCATAGTCGCCCACGATCGCAAAGCCGATCGACAGATATGCGGCCCGCGCCGCGGCGTTCAGTGGATCGGCGAACAGGACGGCGCGCGCGACCCCCTGCGTGCGCGCCGCCACGAGCGAGCCCGCAACTACCGAGCGCGCATAGCCACGACCGCGGCATTCCGGCGGCGTCCACACCCCGCCGATCTGCACGATGTCGGGCAGCATCGCGTTGAACACGGAATAGGCGACGGGCCGGAGCTCAGGATGACCAGGATCCAGGTGAGCCAGCTCGAGCGCTCGCTCCACGACAGCCCGCGCAGCATGAGCCACGGCTGCGTGTACGCCGCCGTCCAGGGCTGCCAGTCGGCCTGGGCGAGGGCGATCGGCCGGGCCAGGACGCGGTTCGCGCGGTAGCCGTGGGCGCTCGGGCTCGAGAGGTTCCACACGCAGGTCGCCCGGCCCCAGCCGTGATTGTCGCTGGCGCCGACCACGAGCAGGTCGTGCGCTCGGGCGAGCTCGAGCACCCGGGTGCGCGCCGCCGCGGGGAAGGCGAGCGCCTTGGGCGCACAGTTCACGATCTCGAAGCCATCCACGCCCGCCGTGACGAACCGATCGAGATCGTCCCAGTGATTGCGCCAGTACTCGGGCAGCGAGGCGAGGCCGATCGCTCCCTGGCGGTGCAGCGCGGCGAACAGGCCGAGCATCCCGGGCGTGTCCCGGTTGTACGCGGCCCGGTCGATCATCGTCACCGGGCCCAACGCCACCACGTGCTGGCCGTACACACTCCATTCGACGCCGGGCAACAGCGGAATCGGGTAGCCGGTCGTGTCGTCGTCGAAGATCGCGTTGTGATCGGTGACGTAGGACGCCCCGAACCCCTGCGCCGCATGCCAGCGCGCCAGATCGCGGGCGGTCCAGCCGGGTCGCCCGTCGTGTGATGCGGCGGTGTGGGCGTGGTAGTCGATCACTGTGAGGGTCGAGTCCGCCGGCGCGAGCTGCACCACTGGACGAGGGAGCAGCACCGCGGCCACGCCCAGCGCCACGACGGCCAGCGGACCGAGCGTCGCGCGGAGCAGCCGCCGCGGCCGGGAGCCGGAGCGCACGAGACCCCAGACGGCCAGGCCGACCACCCACACCAGCAGGAACCACCAGGCGCGCCCCACGCTCAGGAACGTGAGCGCGTCGAGCAGGTCCGACACCGGTGCCAGCAGAGTGTAGAGGGCAGGGCGCGTCAGGTCCACGTCGTAGGGCGGTGCGCCGGTGACCGCATCGACGAGCGGGGGGAGGGGTGCGAGCGCCGACACGATGACCAGCGCCATGAGGATGAAGGCGATCGGGTAGCGGCGCAGGAGATTCATCCGTACAATCTTGGGCATGCGGGCACTCCACGCCACACTGTTCGGTGCCGTGACGCTCGACCGGTTCACCGCGATCCCCGACGTGGTGCTCGGCCCTCTGGCGGGCCGTCCCGACGCCGACTGGCACCACGCGCCGCCCGGCAAGTGGACGCCGGCGCAGATCGTCCACCACCTCGCGATCTCCGTGGACGGGAGCAGTCGCGTGTTTCAGGAGCGGCGCGCCAAGCCGCCGATGCGGCGCCGACCCCGCCCCCTGCGACAACGGCTGGGCCACTTGGTGTATCTCGATATCGGGTGGATTCCCTCGGGCCGCCCCGCCCCGACCGTCACCGAGCCTGCCCCGCATCCGGACGCGGGCGCGGTAGAGCGTCAGCTGCGGGACGGTGTAGCGCGCTTTCTCGGGCTCGCGCGCGAGCTTCTGCCGGCCCGCCAAGAGGATCTGTTCGTGAAGCATCCCGCGTTTGGCGACCTGACCCTGCCCGAGTGGCTGCGGTTCCACGTGCGCCACTGCGGTCATCACGCGAAGCAAATCCGTGCTCGCCTGGCGTCGTGACTCGTAACAAGAAGGACAAGCTGACCGTGCGCGTCCCCAATCCCAAGGCGCCGGTGAAGCAGCGCCTCAAGACGCCGTCGCACAAGGTGCACCGGTCCGAGAAGCAGTACCGCAGGAGAGAGAAGCATCCGCACCGGTCTTTGGACGTCGAGTGAGAGCCATCCGCCGCTGGGCTCGGCAACGTACCTGGTAAGACCGAGCGCCCTCCAAAACAACGGTGCCTCAAATGCCCGACTATACCTATCTGATCGTCGGCGGCGGCATGACCGCCGACGCCGCCGTCCAAGCCATTCGTGAAGCCGATCCCGCCGGATCGATCGGCATGATCGGCGCGGAGCCGCATCCGCCGTACGATCGGCCGCCGCTATCCAAAGGTC
>QHTP01000106.1 GCA_003220855.1 Gemmatimonadota bacterium | reverse complement strand
TACCAGACGGCGCCGGGCCGGCTGCAGATCGATACGCTGCTGCTCAAGCTGCCGGTGCTGGGCGACGTGCTCCGCAAATCCGCCGTATCCCGATTTACCCGCACACTCGGCACGCTGATCTCCTCCGGCGTGTCGATCCTCGACGGTCTCGAGATTACGGCGCGCACCGCCGGCAACATGGTCATCCACAACGCCGTGATGGAATCGCGCGCCTCGATCGCAGGAGGCGAGACGATCGCCGCCCCGCTCGCCAAGTCGAAGGTGTTCCCGCCCATGGTGATCTCCATGATCTCCGTGGGCGAGCAGACCGGCGGCATGGACGAGATGCTCTCCAAAATCGCCGACTTCTACGACGACGAGGTCGACGCCGCCGTCAGCGCCCTGTTGTCGCTCATGGAGCCCATCATGATCGTGGTGCTGGGCGTGATCGTGGGCGGCATGGTGGTCGCCATGTACCTCCCGATCTTCGACATGGTGAACGCGGTCCAGTAGGGATTCGGGACTCGGGACTCGGGAATGCACCCCGAACCCCGAGTCCCGGTCACGGCAGCGACGCCGGCAATTCGAGCCATTGCCGCGGGAAGCGCGGCAGGAACTTGACGTGCCGGTTCACCACGGCCTGTACGCGACGCCACCAGCAAATGATCGGTCGGGCGGTTCGGCCGACGCTCACCGCGGCAAATGGAATCGAGTCCGCCACCACCGTGCGCAGATCGGGCTGGCTCAAGGAGCACAGGTCCTCCGGCGTCTTCACCCCGAAGGTCGAGTCCGGCCCCGTCCACGGGTGATTGTGCCACACCGCGAGCGTCCCCCGGCCGCAGGGGAGCGGTTGCACCTGATCGGCGGTGGAGCTCACGACATCGGGCATCACGAAATCCTCCACCAGCGCGCTGTCACCTGCCGCCGTGCCCTGGAGGCACAGCACCACCTCGCGATCGAGCCCGGCCGCCAGGAGACTCACCCGCCGCAGCAGTGACGGGGCCAGCGCCAGTCGCTTGAGCGGTTGGGACGCGAGGATGGCGGAATCCGCCGCGGTGAGCGGCGCTTGGGCGTGACCGGCGACGGGACAGGTCACCGCTGCGAGCAGCCCAGCGGCAGCCACGCGACGGAACCCGGGTGACATGCCGTACGATACCACGGCACTGTCGCGCGTGTCTCGCGCGCGTCGCTCTTGCACTTTGCCAGAGCAGTTCCAATACTTAGCGGCTCGACAGCCCGGCGCTGCCACCGGACCGAATGCTGTAAACAATTGTGGAGACACTGCTTATGAGGGTGATGTGAGCTGGTTCGGCGCCGGCTCGCGCGGATCGGCGATCCCGACTCCCCAGACGCTGCTGCGGTCGGTGTACGTGGGGCGGCTGTGCGTGGCGATCGCGATTTATCTGGCTGCGGCCCTCAAGTTCGCCGTCGCGGCGCCGCTCGACCTGCTCGTCACGTCGTTCGTGCTCGTGGCCACGGTCGTGGCCACCAGTGCGTCGTACTGGTACACCCATTTCCTGCGACGCTCGGCAGGCCGCACGTTCCTGTACGGCCAAGCGCTGTTCGACGTCGGGCTGATCACGACAGTCGTCCACATCACGGGCGGGCCGCAGAGCGACCTGACGCCCTTGTACGTCCCCTTGATCGCGGTGACCGCGGTGCTGATGCCCCCGGCGAGCACGGGGCTGATCACGGCGCTCGTCGGCATCGTGTATTTCGCGGACGTGTTCTTCGGCCACCGGACGCCCATGACCGGGCAGGTCGCGCTGCAGCTGCTGGTCTTCGTGGCGGTGGCGGCCGTGACGGCGTACTTCGCGAGCCGGGTCTCGGTGATGGGAGCGGAGCGCGAGGCGCTCGCGGGCGAGCTGCGACAGGCCCGGCTCGAGGCGGCCGACGTGCTGCGCAACATCCCGACGGGCATCGTCACGGTCGACCAGGCGGGTCACCTGCTCTACTGCAATCCGGCCGCGGAGCAGATTCTCGGATTCAAGGAGCGCCTCTGGCGCGGCCGGCCGATCATGCCCGAGTTCGCCAAGATCGCGCCGGAGTTCTGGGCCGCGATCACGGCGACCGCGCGACGCGGCGTGCGGGCGATGCGGGTCGAGGCGACGGTGCGGCGTGCCGACCGCACGTTCACCATCGGCGTGACGACGACGACGCTGGAGGTGGAGCCCGCCACCGAGCCACGCGTGACGGCGATCTTCACCGACATCTCGGATTCGAAGCGGTTGGAGGAGCTGCACCTCCGCGCCGAGCGGCTGGAGGCGGTCGCCGAGCTGTCGGCGAGCCTGGCGCACGAGATCAAGAACCCGCTTGCGTCGATCCGCTCGTCGGTCGAGCAGCTGGGCCGCGCCAAGCGCGCCAACGCGGACGAGAAGTTCCTCACGTCCCTCGTGGTGCGGGAGAGCGACCGACTGTCGCGCCTGTTGTCGGAGTTCCTCGACTTTTCCCGCGTGCGCGCCACGGAATGCCGCCCGCTCGACCTCCACACCGTGGCCGGGGCGGCGATCCGGCTGGTGCGCGAGCACCCGGACTGCCCCGAAGACGTGGTGATCGACCTGTCGGGTGGGGCGACTCCCATGGAAGGGGACGAAGATCTGCTGCACCGTGTGGTCTCCAATCTCGTCCTCAACGCGGTGCAGGCCGGCGGCAAGGACGCCCGCGTCGTGGTGCGTACGGGCCGGCCCGGGCCGCAGGAGGTTCCGGGGGGGGCGGGCATCGAGCACCCGGTGATGATCAGCGTCACCGACAATGGCCCCGGGATCCCGGAAAATCTGCGGGCCCGCCTGTTCGAGCCGTTCGTGACGGGGCGGGTCGGCGGGACGGGGCTGGGGCTCGCCATCGTGCAGCGCGCGGTGGACGCGCACCGCGGCCTGGTGCTGGTGGATTCCGTCGCGGGACGGGGAACGACCTTCACGGTGTACCTGCCGGCAGCCCGACGGAGAGAGGAAGCAGCGTAATATGAGCGCACAACCGTCCATTCTCGTCGTCGACGACGAAATGGGGATCCTGGATGTGCTTCGGATCCTGTTGAAGGGGGAAGGGTTCGACGTCACCACCGCTCAGGGCGGCAAGGCGGGACTCGAGGCGCTCAAGGCCGGCGCCCCCGACATCGTGCTGACCGACATCAAGATGCCGGGCGTCTCGGGAACCGAGCTGCTCGCCGCGGTGCGGGAGCAGGATCCCGAGACCCCGGTGATCCTCATGACCGCCCAGGCGTCGCTGCAGAGCGCCATCCAGGCGGTAAACCAGGGCGCGTTCTACTATATCCAGAAGCCGTTTTCCAACGACGACCTGGTCGCGATCTGTCGCCGCGCCACCGAGCAGCGTCTCCTCAAGGCCGAGAACAAGCAGCTCAAGCAGGAGATTCGGCGGCGCGAGCGCTCCGGGCTGGTCAAGCCGCTCGGCAAGTCCCGCCCGTTCGTCGAGGTGCTCAAGCTCGCGGAGCAGGTGGCGCCGACGGAGAGTACGGTGCTGATCCAGGGGGAGTCGGGCACGGGCAAAGAGGTCATCGCGCGCTACATCCACGAGCTGTCGGCCCGGGTGGACGGTGGCTTCTTTTCACTCAACTGCGGCGCGCTGCCGGAAAGCCTGCTCGAATCGGAGCTGTTCGGGCACGTGAAGGGATCGTTCACCGGCGCCGTGCGCGACAAGCAGGGGCTGTTCGCCGCGGCGCGGGGCGGCACCTTCTTCCTGGACGAGATCGGCGAGATGTCGCCCGCCACGCAGGTGAAGCTGCTGCGCGTGTTGCAGGAGCGTGAAGCCATCCCGGTCGGCGGGACGGAGGCGATTCCCGTGGACGTGCGGGTGGTGGCGGCCACGAACCGCGATCTCGAAGACGACATTAAGCGGGGACGGTTCCGCACCGACCTGTACTACCGGCTCAACGTCATCGCCATCCACCTCCCCCCGCTGCGAGACCGTCGCGACGATATCCAGATCCTGTGCGACGAGTTCCTCGGCCGCATCGCGCAGGAGCGAAGCGAGAAGCCCAAGCCGTTGTCACAAGAGGCCCAGGGCGTGTTGCTGGCGTACGACTGGCCCGGCAACGTGCGCGAGCTCGAGAACGCGCTCGAGCGGGCCGTGGTGCTCAGCAAGGGCGACACGATCGACCTCGCCGCGCTGCCGGAAAAGCTGACCGAGCGGCGCGCCGAGCCCCTGGTCGCGGAGCGGCTCCACGCGAACCCCACGCTCGACGTGATCGAGCGCGCCTATATCACCTGGGTGCTCCAGAGCGAAGGCGGCAACAAGACCCGCGCCGCCGAGGTGCTCGGCATCGATCCCTCCACCCTGTATCGCAAGCTGAGCCGGTACGAGGGTGGTGATGCCACGGGCTGAGCCGGGGGACCTGGTCGGCGCCGCGACACTGGAGCGCATGGCCGCGGCCCCCCGCTACAACCGGTGGATGTACGAGCGCCTGCGGCCCTGGGTGGGGCGCCGGGTGCTCGAGATCGGGGCCGGGATCGGCAACATGTCGGCGTTTCTGATCGATCGCGACCGCGTCGTGCTCACCGATTCGGAGCCGTACTACCTCGGTCGGTTGCGGGCGCGGTACGCGGACCGCCCCCACGTGACCGTCGCCGAGCTGCGCCTGCCCGCCGCGGATGCCCGGCTGGCCGCGGAGCGGCTCGACACCGTCGTGTGCCTCAACGTGCTCGAGCACATCGAAGACGA
>QHTP01000105.1 GCA_003220855.1 Gemmatimonadota bacterium | reverse complement strand
GGTGCGCACCAGGTCGTAGCGGCTCATCCCCGGCTTGCGCGCGATGCCCGCGGTGACGACCACGAGCTCACTTCCCGCCGCGGGCGTGTAATCGTTGGCGCCGACGACCCGGGTGTCGAAGCCCTCGATGGGCGCCGACTCCGATTGGTCGAGTGCTTTGCCCTGGGGCACGCCCTCGATCACGTCCACGAGGACGACGCGCCTGGCGAGCGCTTTTTCGGCGAGGCGCTGGGCGGCGGTGGCGCCGACGTTGCCAGCGCCGACGACGGTGATTTTGTCGAGCACTCAGCCTCCGCGCGTGTGCATCTCCCGATGGGGATCGGCGCGCAGCGAGTCGATCCGGTAGAGCGCGCCGCGATCGGCGACGCCGAGGCGCGCTTCCGCCCCGCGATCCGTGCGGCCCTGCCATGTCGCCCGGATGAGCGCTGCCAGGTCGTCGTCGCTCGCGCCGCCGCGCAACGGCGCGCGCAGATCGACTCCCCGCCCGGCGTACAGACACAGGAACCACGTGCCGTCCGCGGTGACACGGCTGCGGTCGCAGGTGCGGCAAAACGGCGCCGTGACCGAGGCGATGATCCCGAACGTCGTCCCGTCCGGGAGGCGGAACCGCTCGGCGGGGGCGCGCGCGTCGCCCCCCGTCTGAGCAACGGGGGCGATCGGGCCGTAGCGCCGGGTCAGCGCTTCGAGCATGTCCCGTTGCGAGACCACCTGGTCCATGGACCAGTGGGTAGCCCCACCCACGTCCATGTACTCGATGAACCGCAGCTCGGCGCCCTCGGCGCGACCGAACTCGACCAGGTCCCCCAACTCGTCGTCGTTGAACCCACGGATCACCACGCTGTTGAGCTTCACGTGCTCGAAGCCGGCGTCGCGCGCCGCCCGGATGCCGGCGAGCACGTCGCCGTGCCGCGCGCTCTTCGCGAACGCGAGCATCCGCTCGGGACGGAGGGTGTCGAGGCTCACGGTGACGCGCTGGAGGCCGGCGGCGCGCAACGCCGCCGCCTGCTTCGCCAGCAGGAGGCCGTTCGTGGTCAGCGCCAGGTCTTCGATCTGCGGAATCCGGGCGATCATGCGCACGAGGGCCGGGAGGTCGTGCCGCAGCAGGGGCTCACCGCCCGTGAGTCGCACCTTGCGCACGCCCAGCGTCGAGAACACCCGGACCACGCGGTCGAGCTCCTCGAACGTGAGGATCGACGCGCGGGGCAGCCACACGTACTCGTCTTCCGGCATGCAGTAGCGGCACCGCAGGTTGCAGCGGTCCGTCACCGAGAGGCGCAGGCTCGCGAGCGGGCGCTGGAAGGCGTCGTGGACGGCGTCAGGCATGCGGCCGGGCAGTCGGATGGCCGGACGGATCGACCCATGTCTCGGTCCCGTCCACCCGGAGCTCTTTCTTCCAGACGGGGATGCGACGCTTGACCTCTTCGATCACGAAGCGGCAGGCCTCGAACGCTTCGGCCCGGTGCGGCGCCGCCGCCGCGATGGCGATGCTCGCTTCACCCGACGGAATCACCCCCAGCCGGTGGCGCACGGCGATGCGCGCCTCGGGCCAGCGGCGGCCGGCGTCCGCCAGGAGCCGGCCAAACTCGGCCTCCACCATTTCCTCGTACGCGGAGTACTCGATCGCGGTCACGCCGGGCCCCTCGGATCCGTTACGTACGGTGCCGAGGAACACGCACGTCCCGCCCCGCTCGGGGGCCGACACCTCGGCCAGCAACCGTTCGACCGATAGGCGATCGCGCGTCACGTAGCTCATCATCCACCGGCGATCGGAGGCAATAACGCGACCTCGTCTCCGTCCTCGACCCGCGCGTCCAGCTTCACCTGACGCAGGTTCACGGCGGCGAGCGGGCGCTCGGGCAGCGCGCGCGCGGCGGGGACCTCATCGCGCAGGCGCCGCACCACGTCGCCCACCGTCGCCGGGAGCGACACGGAGACCGCCGCCTCCGCCCTCCCCACCAGCTCCGCATAGCGCGCGAACAGCCGCACCCGGATCGTCGCCGTCCCCGTGGCCGTCATGTCCGCTCGCAAGATAGCCGTCGTCAGTTCCCCGTGGAACCCGTCGCGAGGCCGCGCCAGATCTTCGCCTGTTTCGGTGTGGGCGTCGACGCCGGTGTGAGCGTGAACGAGACCGCCGTCCGCTCCCGCACTTGCGTATTGAGCGTGAACGGCTTGCCGCCCCGCGTGATGCTGATCGCGAGGGGCTGGCCGTCCTGACCCCGATAGCGTTCGCGGTACCTCGCGCCCCAGTCGCCAGCGGCGCTGGCCTCGATCTCTCCCACTTTGAGCAGCACGTCTCCGTGCTGGAGCCCCGCGGCGTCCGCCGCGCTGCCCGGTACCACGCTCTGCACGACCATCTTCGCCGAGTCGTCGGGTTGCGCGTTGACGCCGAGGAACGGGTTGGAGATGGCCTGGCGGGCGGCGGTGACCCCAGCCTTGCCGAGCACGGTCTCGTACGGCAGCGGCTCCCGGCCGTTGACGTAGTGCTGATAAAATGCCGCGACATCCGGCATGCCGTATTCCCGCAACAGGGCGAGCAGGTTCCGGGTCGTGAACCCGTTGTGCTTCTGATAGAAGCGGGTGTACAGCGCCCGCATCACGTCGTCCAGGCTGTGCCGGTTGTCGCTGGCATCGCGAATCGATACGTCGAGCAGCAGCCCGGTGAGCGAGCCCTTCGGGTAGTACAACTGCGAGCTATTCACGAAGACTTCGTTGATCCAGGTCGCGACACTGCCGTCTTCCTCACTCCACGGCTCCGGCGCCGATTCGACCTGCTGCATGTTCTGCGCGGCGTTGCCGAGAAACTGCTCGGTGGTCCACAACCCGGAGCGCAGGTTGGTGAGGTCGGCGTAGTAGTCCGTGACGCCCTCGGACCACCACAACAGCGGCGTGTATTGTTCCGCGTGGTAGTCGTAGGGCCACATCTCCGCCGGCCGGATGCGCTTCACGTTGAAGAGATGGAAGTACTCGTGCGCCATCAGCGGCACCATGAAGTCGCCGAAGGTGCCCGCCGCGTCCGCGAACGCCCCCTGCGGCATGATGTCGAACTGCGACGCCGCATGCTCCAGTCCGCCGCCGAAGCTCACCGGCTCCCGGATGACGTTGAAGAAGACCGTGTAGCGGTCGTACGATCCGGATCCACTTGCCGTCCACCTGCAACGAATCGAGGCTGTACTTCCCGACGAACGTCTGCGCGTCGGCGAGCTCGTGGTAGTTCGCTGCGGCGTACGGTCCGCTGCCCGACCCGCCCCCGAGCGCGGTCGTCACTTGCCATCCCGCGGGGAGCGTAAAGCGCACCTCGGCGGGACGGTCGAGCTGGCCCTCTTCGTAGAGAAACAGGTTCGTCCCCAGGAATTCGCCGAAGTCGCCCGTGAGCCGCGCCATCGAGAGATCGATCGTGTCCGCGAAGTAGTCGAACTCGACGCTGACCCGGACGCTCCTGGCGGTCGTGACACGCCATGTGTCTTTGTCGAACCGGTCCCAGAACAGCGCTTGACCGGCCGGCGTCTTCGCGCCGAAGTGGCGCACGTAGCGCGCGTAATTCTGGATCTCGTAGTTGCCCGGGCTCCAGGCCGGCAGCGACAGGTACAGTGTGTCCCTGCCGCGCGTCGGGAAGTCGGCGCGCACGTGGAACAGCTTCGTCGCGGGAGCCGGCACTGAGATTTCGTATTGCACCGCTGGGACGCGTTGGGCGGACAGCGGGACGGCGACGAGGAGCAGCAGCAAGCAGCGCACGGGTGCGGTTCTCCGGAAGTGTGGGCCTCTTGATTACACCGCGCAAAACAAAGCGGCCCAGACGGTTAGTCCGGGCCGCGCGCAATCGCTCGGCGCATGCGTCAGGGCGTCACGCGCTCGCTCGCCTCCGCGACCATCGCGCGCAACTCCTTGCTGGGCTTGAACACCGGGACCGGACGCGCGGCCACCTCGACCGGGTCGCCGGTGCGCGGATTGCGCGCCATGCGCGTCTTGCGCTGGCGGATCTTGAACGTCCCAAACCCGCGAATCTCAATGTTATGCTGTTCGGCAAGCGCCGCTTTGACGGCATCCAGAAACGAGTCGACGACGCGGGCGCAGTCCTTCTTGGAAATCAGGGGACCGGCAGTGCGCGCGATTTGTGCGGTGACCTTTTCGACCAGGTCGGCCTTCGTCATCCGTCCCCCTTGAAGGGCCCAAGGGCAGTCAAGACGAGGGGCCAACATACGGGCTTACCTATTGTGTGTCAAGAGCTTGGAGGAACTGCTCGAAGTGCCCTTGGGCATCGTGGGGACCGGGAGAAGCCTCCGGGTGGTACTGCACCGCGAAAATCGGGTACTCCCGGTGTTTCACCCCTTCGACGGTGCCATCGTTGAGGTTAAGGTGGGTGACCTGAAGCGCTTTGGCACCCGGCACGCCGCCGGTGTCGCCCCGCAGCGCGAAACCATGGTTCTGCGACGTGATAAGTACTTGTCCTGTCGCGAGATCCCGCACGGGATGGTTGCCGCCCCGATGGCCGTATGGGAGCTTCACCGTGTCGCCCCCGAGCGCCAGCCCGAGCAGTTGGTGACCGAGGCAGATCCCGAAAATCGGCAGCGAGCCGTCGGCCAACTCCCGTAGCGTCGTGATGGCGTAGTGCACCGCGGCCGGGTCGCCCGGACCGTTGGAGAGGAACAGGCCGTCGGCGTCGAGCTCGCGGATGCGGCTCGTGGGCGTGCCCGCGGGGACGACGGTCACGCGGCAGCCGTTCTTCAGGAACAGCCGCAGGATGTTGCGCTTCATGCCGTAGTCGTAGGCCACGATGTGATGGCGCGCGTCGGCCGGCCCCTCGGTGTATTCCGCACCGATGGTCGCGTGGGTCGCGAGGTCGAGGCCGTCCATCGACGGGCTGGCCGCGAGGGCGGCGCGCACCGGGTCGCTCGGTTGCTCACCCAGCGCCACGGCGCCACGCATCGCGCCCTTGGAGCGGATGTGGCGTGTGAGCTGGCGTGTATCCACGTCGGCGACGATGGGCACGTGCGCCGTGGCCAGCCAGTCGGCCAGCGTACCCGTGGCCCGCCAGTTCGACGCGTGCGCCGACAGCTCGCGCAACACGACCGCGGCCACCCGCGGCCGGTCCGATTCCACGTCGTCGCGGTTGATCCCGTAATTCCCGATCATCGGCGCCGTCATCACGACGATCTGGCCGAGATACGACGGGTCCGTGAAGACTTCCTGGTACCCGGAGAGATTGGTGGTGAACACCACTTCGGCGCACGTGCACTCGAACGGGATCGGTGCGGTGCCGGGGAACCAGGCGCCGTCCTCCAGCAACACGTAGGCGGGGCGACGGTCAGCGATGGGGCGGCGGCGTCTTGTTGGAGGGCTGCGGCGCGCTCTGCTGCGGTGGCGTCGTGGGGAGCGGTAGCGGCGCGGGCTGGACGGGGGCCGGCGCGGGGACGTTCCCCTCGAGCACGGAGCGCGGCGCGGCGCTGTTCGACGACATGACCGCGAGCACCAGCGAGACGAACAAGAAGATCCCGGCGCACCACCACGTGATCTTCGTGAGCAGTGTGGTGGCCTGGCGGCCCCCCATGAACTGCTCCGTGCCGGCGCCACCTCCCAGCGACGCCAACCCGCCGCCCTGCCCCGCCTGCAGCAGGACCGCGGTGGTGAGGATCAACGCGTCGAGGGCCAAGAGGAACAGCAGCAGGTTGTACATCGCGCCGGGAAATTACCTACGCGGCGCCGGTCTGCACAAGTTGGGCCCAACCCTCGGGATCGAGCGACGCTCCGCCCACCAGCACGCCGTCCAGCTCGCGTTCGGCGAGCAGCTCGGCGACGTTCTTCGCGTTCACGCTGCCGCCGTACAAGACGGTTGGAGCGGAGGCGCCGCGCCCCCCGAGCCAGGCGCGGATCTCCCGATGCACCGTCGCGGCGTCGCGCGGGGTGGCGTTGCGCCCGGTCCCGATCGCCCACACCGGCTCGTAGGCGACGATGAGACGCGAGAGCGTCGGGCCGTCGAGGCTCGAGAGCGCGCCGGCGAGCTGGCGTACGACCACGGCCAGGGTATGCCCGGCGTCGCGCTCGGCCAGGGTCTCGCCCACGCACAGCATCGGCACCAGCCCGGCCGCGAGGGCGGCCGCCACCTTGCGGCGGGTGTCTTCGTCCGTTTCACCGAACACGTGACGGCGCTCCGAGTGCCCGATGAGGGTGGCGCGCGCGCCGGCCTGGAGGGCGAGCGCGGCGGAAACGGCGCCGGTGAATGCGCCCTTGGGCTCCCAGTAGATGTCCTGTGCGCCCACCAGCAGATCGGTGCGCTCGCGGACCGCCTGCGCGGCGGCTTCGACCGACACGGCGGGCGGGAAGAACCAGACGTCGCGGTCGTCCCGCCGGTTGTAGCGAGCGCGAAAGGCCTTGAGGTAGCCCCGGGTGTCTTCCGGGCCGAGGTGCATCTTCCAGTTGGCGGCGAACAGCAGCCGCCTCACGCGTTCTCCAGGGCGGCGACCCCCGGGAGGGGTTTGCCCTCGAGGAACTCGAGCGACGCACCGCCGCCGGTCGACACGTGGCTGAGCTTGTCTTCGAGCCCCGCCACGGCCGCGGCCGAGTCTCCGCCCCCCACGATCGTTGTGGCGCCGCGCTTCCCGGCCTCGATCAGCGCTTCGCCGATGGCGCGGGTGCCCTCGTCGAACGGCGGCGTCTCGAACACGCCCATCGGGCCGTTCCAGAAGACCGTTTTGGCTTTCAGGATTCGCGCCCGGAAGTCGAGTCGGGTGGGCTGATCGATGTCGAAGACCGCGCAGTCGGCGGGGATGTGATCGCTCGACACCTCCCGCCGAGGAGGCCCTTGGCGAGGTGCTCCTTGTCGCGTTCGACGAGCGACCCGCCCACCTGAAACCCGATCGCGAGGAAGAAGGTGTTTGCCATCGCGCCGCCGACCAGGATCTCGTCCACCTTGGGAAGCAGCGCCTCGATGACGTCGATCTTTCCGGAGATCTTGGCCCCGCCGAGCACCGCGACGAACGGCCGCTTGGGCTCGTCCAGCGCCTCACCGAGGTAGCGAAGCTCCTTTTCCATCAGGAACCCCGTCGCCGCGGGCCGGAGCAGACGAGCCACCGCTTCGGTGGAGGCGTGCGCTCGATGGGCCGACCCGAACGCGTCGTTCACGTAGAAGTCACCCAGGGCGGCAAGCATCTGGGCGAAGGCCGGGTCGTTGGCCTCTTCCCCCGGCCAGAAGCGCGTGTTCTCGACGAGGGCCACACCGCCGCGCGGCAGCCGGCGCGTGGCGGGGACACCCGTGGCGGGATCGGGGATGAACTCCACGGGCGTTCCCAGGACGCGCTCGACGTCGCGCACGATCTGTTTGAGCGACGACTTCGGGTCGGGGCCCTTGGGACGGCCGAAATGCGACAGCAGCACCACCCGCGCGCCCTTCTCGCGCAGGTACGCGATGGTGGGAGCCGCGGCGCGGATGCGGGTGTCGTCGGTGACGGCGCCGTTCTTGAAGGGCACGTTGAAATCCACTCGAACCAGCGCCCGCTTGCCGTCCAACGCCGCGGGCGGCAGATCGCGCAGGCTGCGCTTCTTCACTTGCCGGCGAGGTACGCGAGCAGGTCCACGCAGCGCGCGGAGTAGCCCATCTCGTTGTCGTACCAGGACGACATGTGCAGAAACGTGCCGTCGATCACGTTGGTCGAGAGCGCGTCCACTACGCTCGAGTAGAAGCTGCCGATGTAGTCGACCGAGACGAGCGGCTCGTCGCTCACGTCGAGGATGCCGTTGAGGCCCGCGCGGGCCGCCTGCTTGAAGGCGCCGTTCACTTCCTCGATGGTCGTCTTCTTCTCGACCTCCGCCGTCAGCTCCACGATCGACACATCGGGCGTGGGCACGCGCAGCGAAATGCCGTCGATCTTCCCCTTCACCTCCGGAATCACGAGGCCCGTCGCCTTGGCGGCACCGGTGGTGGTGGGGATGATGCTCAGCGCCGCGGCGCGGGCGCGGCGCAGGTCCTTGTGCGGCAGATCGAGAATCTGCTGATCGTTCGTGTAGCTGTGGATCGTCGTCATGAAGCCGTGCTTGAAGCCCCAGTTGTCGAGCACGACCTTCACCACGGGGACGAGACAGTTCGTGGTGCACGAGGCGTTCGAGAGGACGTGATGCTTCGCCGGGTCGTATTTCTGGTGGTTGACCCCCATCACGATCGTGATGTCCTCCCCCTTGGCGGGCGCCGAGATCACGACCTTCCGGGCGCCGGCGGCCAGGTGCTTCTCGGCATCGGATCGGTTGGTGAACCGCCCGGTGCTCTCGAGCACCAGCTCCACCCCCCAGTCTTTCCACGGGAGCTTCTCGGGCTCCTTGATCGCCGACACCTTGATGGGCTTGCCGTTGACGACCAGCGCGTCGCCCTGGGCCTCGACCGTTCCGGGGAAGCGGCCGTGGACGGAGTCGTATTTCAGGAGATGGGCCAGCGTCTTGGTGTCGGTGATGTCGTTCACCGCCACGAATTCGAGCGCCTGCTGCTTCATGAGCACCGCGGCGCGCAGCACGTTGCGCCCGATGCGACCGAACCCGTTGATGCCCACGCGCACTGCCATTGCTCTCCCCTAGGTGAAGTCCGGCACGAGCGCCCGGCCGAACGTCACGGCCAGCACCGTGCGTGCCCCGGCACGCTCCAACGCCCTCGCCGCCTCGGCAAGCGTCGCGCCGGTCGTAAAGACATCGTCTACCAGAACGAGCGGCCGTTCTAATGCGGAATGCGGAATTCGGAATGCGGAATTGGCCGGCGTGCCTTCATTCCGCATTGCGCATTCGGCATTCCGCATTGCGAACGCCCCCGCCACGTTCGCCAGCCGCGCCTCGGGTGTCAACGCCGTTTGGGTGACCGTCTCCCTGGTCCGCACGAGCAGCTCCACGAGGGGCCGGTTCCAACGCCGGCTCAGGGCGCGCGCCAGGCGCTCGCTCTGGTTGTAGCCGCGCCGGCGTCGCCGCCCGGCGCCGAGCGGTACCGGCACGAGCCAGGCGCCCTCGCGCCCCGGCAGGTCGAGCGACGCCATCGCGCTGGACAGATCGGCGGCGATCCGCGGCAGGCCCCCGTACTTGAGCGCGTGCACGGCGTCACGCGCGCCGGGGTCGAGCCACACCGCGGAACGGGCCAGCACTAGCGCGTTCGGCCAGTCGGCGCACAACCGGCAGCGGCCGAACAGCGGCTCCGGCTGACCGCAGCGCCCGCACCACGGCGCGCGCACGGGGCGCCAGCGGTGGCGGCAGACGTCGCACACGAGGCGATGCGAATCGCGGAACGAGAGCAGGGCGCGGCACAGCAGGCACTCGGCCGGTAAGAGGAGCTGGTCGAGCGCGTTACGCACGCAGCGCGCGGTCCACGGCCGCGCGCATCACCTCCACGGGCGCCGCCCGATCCGGAAAGGTCGAGCGCGACGGCGAGGCGCCGGGCGCGCTCGGGGTCGAGCGGCAGCGGGTCCGCGTCCTTGAGGCCCAGGGGCGTGGCGTTGATCGCGACGTCGGGCTGGAGGGCGCCGCGCGCCGGCTCGACGCGGGCGCCCCCGCCCCGCGCCCAGTCGCTGAACACCCGCGCCCGTGCCGCGTCGCGCGACACCACGTGCAGGTTCGCCTTGGCCGTCGCCGCCGCCACCGCCACCGCCCGTGCGGCGCCCCCGGTCCCGACCAGCAGCCAGCTGCCGCCGCCGTCGACGCCCAGCTGACGCAGCACCGTGAGAATTCCGGCGACGTCGGTGTTGTCTCCCACCAGCGCTCCGCGTTCGGTCCAGAACGTATTGCACGCGCCGACGCGCGCGCACAGCTCCGTTTTCTGCGCGAGACATCGTTCCGCCGCTTCTTTGTGCGGCACGGTGATGTTCCCCGCCCCGCCCACGGCGGGCAACACCGCCAAGAGCCCGGGGAGCGCCGCGGCCGGCGTGGGCAGGGCGACGTACACGGCATCAAGCCCGAGCGCACGGATCGCCGCGTTGTGCATCACGGGGGAGAGCGAATGGGCGACGGGATCGCCGAGCACCACCAACAGGCGCGTGTCAGCGCTGACTTCCACTCGCGAACTCTTTGACGATGCGCTCCACCGCCGCCTGGATCAGTCCTTCGAGCTCGGTGCAGGTGTCGCGGTACACGTCGAGGTAGCCGCCGAACGGATCGCTCACTTCCGCTTCGTCACCCTCCCGTCCGGCGTACTCGCCCAGCACGAACACGCGACCCTCGCCGCCGAGCTCGTCCACCCGCGCCCGGTGGTGTCGCGCCATGGTGAGGACCAGATCGGCGCCCTCGACCAGCTCGCGCGTCAAGAGCCGCGCGCGATGGCCCGAGAGATCGAGCCCGCGCTCGAGCCCGACCAGGTAGGCTCCCTCGGACACGGGCGCGCCGTCCCAGGCGCCGGTCCCCGCGGACGACACGTCGAGGCCCTCGCTGCCGCGCTCTGAGAGCGCGCGCTCGAGCAGCGCCGCGGCGAGCGGGCTGCGGCAGATGTTGCCGGTGCATACCAAGAGGATGCGTTTCGTGTTCGGCTCCTCGGGTCGAGCGCCTACGGGGCGAGCCGCCCGGCCGCGCGCCGCAGCTCGGCGAGCGTGACCGCTCCTTCACGGATCAGCCGCGGCGCCGGCTGGGTGCAGTCGACCACGGTCGAGGACGGCGAGTTGCCCAGCACGCCGCCGTCCAGCACGAGCAGCGTCCCCGCCTCCAGCGCCGGCGCGAAGTCCCGGGCGATCGCCTCCGCTCCGGGTGCCGGCGGCGCTCCAGGCAAGTTAGCCGATGTGGACGTCACCGGCTCCCCCAGCGCGCCTACCAGCCGGGCCATCCCGCGGTGCGAGGTCCAGCGCACGGCGATCCCCCCTTCCGGGCCGCGCAGCGCGTCGGGGAGCCGGCCGCTGCCGCCCGGCAGCACCAGCGTCAGGGGACCCGGCCAGAAGGCCCGCGCCAGCGCGCTCGCGGCCTCGCCGAAGGCAAGCCCCTGCGCTTCCGCCATGTCGCGGTCGGCGACCAACAGGAGAAACGGCTTGTCGGGCCGGCGGCCCTTGAGCCGGGCCAGCGCCTGCACTTCGGACGCCCGCGGCCGCGACCCCAAGCCGTACACGGTCTCCGTCGGGTAGGCGATCAGGCCGCCGGCGCGCAGATGGGCCACCGTCCCAGCCAGTGCCGCCGTCACGTCCTCGTCGGTGCGGAACGGGACGGGCTTCACCGCAGCTCACGGGCGAGCGCCTCGGCGATCCGGAAGTCGTCGGCCGTCGTCACCTTCAGGTTGTAGGGCGAGTCGGGCACGACCTCGACGGGCAGGCCGGCGCGCTCGCACAGCTCGGCATCGTCCGTGGGCGTGGCGTCGCTCTCAAGACCGCCGTAGGCGCGCTCGATCATGGCGCGCGGAAACCCCTGTGGGGTCTGCGCGCGCCACAGACGTTCTCGTGCGACGGTTCTCGTGATACGCCTGTCCTCGACGACTTCTTTCACCGTATCGCTCAGCGGAATCGCCGCCACCGCCCCGACGCCGGAGCGCGCCTTGTCCAGCACGCCGTCGATGGTATCGCGGGTCACGAAGGGACGGGCGCCGTCGTGGATGAGGACGGTGCCCACGTGCTCGGGCAAGGCGCGCAACCCCGCCCGCACCGAGTGAGCCCGGGTCGCGCCGCCCGCGACGAGCGCGAGCCGTTCGCCCACGAGCTTCGCGAGCCAGTCGGGGGGCCGGTTCGCAAAACCCGCGGGCAGGGCGACGACCACGTGGCCGATGTCGGGGTGCGACGTGAAGGGACGCAATGCCCGCAACAGCATGGGGACACCAAGGATGGGGCGGAACTGCTTCGGCTCTCCGGGTCCGGCCCGCGCGCCCGCGCCCGCGGCCACGATCACCACCCCGACGTCAGGCGGCGAAGCGCCGGGCGAGGTCACCGATGCCGTCCACCGCGATCACGTCGAGACCGGGCAGGGTCACGCGCGAGCGGGCCGAGAGGAAGACGCGACGGAAACCCTGGCGCGCCGCCTCGCTCAGTCGCCGCTCGAGACCCGCGACCGGACGAATCTCCCCGCCCAGGCCCACCTCCCCGAGGAACACCGCGTCCGGCGGCAGCGGCCGGTCGTGCACGCTCGACACCAGCGCCGCCAGCACCGCGAGATCGGTCGACGGCTCGACCAGCCGGGCCCCGCCCGTCACGTTCACGAACACGTCCAGGGCGCCGAACGGCAGCCCGCCGCGGCGCTCCAGCACGGCGAGCAGCACGGCCAGCCGGCGGTGGTCGAGGCCCGTCGCCACGCGCTGCGGCGTGCCGAAGCCGCTCTTGGCGGCGAGCGCCTGGATCTCGACCAGCAGCGGCCGGGTGCCTTCCATGAGGGCCGTCACCGCCGATCCCGAGACGCCGCTGCTGCGGCCCGCCAGGAAGGCCGCCGCCGGATCGGCGACGGGCTCGAGGCCCGCGCCGGTCATGGCGAACACGCCGATCTCGTCCACCGAGCCGAACCGGTTTTTGACCGCGCGCAGGATACGATGGTCGAGCGTGCTCTCGCCCTCGAAATACAGCACCGTGTCCACGATGTGCTCGAGCGTCTTGGGGCCGGCGATGCCGCCGCCCTTCGTGACGTGTCCCACCAGCAGGACCGCGGGTCCCGCCTCCTTCGCCAGGCGCATGAGGCGCGCCGCGCACTCGCGGACCTGGCCGACGTTGCCGGGGGCGCCTTCGAGCTCGTCGGTGTACGTGGTCTGAATCGAGTCCACGAACACGACCTGCGCGTCCAGCGCGCGCGCATGGTGCGTGATCGCCTCGAGCCGCGTTGCTCCCAGGACGTGCACGGCGCCGGCGTCGAGCGTCAGGCGGTCGGCGCGCAGCCGTACCTGGTCGGGAGACTCCTCACCCGAGACGTACAGCGTGCGAATGCCGGCGTGTTCCAGCCGGGCGGCGCACTGCAGCAGCAGCGTGGACTTTCCGATGCCGGGCTCGCCACCGACCAGCACCACGGATCCCGGCACGATGCCGCCGCCCAACACGAAATCGAACTCGTCGAGGCCGGTCTGCCAGCGCTCGAACTTCCCTGCTCCCACGGCGGACAGCCGGACGGGCGGACTGCCGGACGGGACCGCGTGCGTTCGGTCCGCCCGTCCGCCCGCCCGCCCGACCGCCTCTTCCACGAGCGTGTTCCACGCGCCACAGCTGTCGCAGCGGCCCGCCCATTTCGGCTGCTCGGCGCCGCAATCGGTGCAGCGGAATACCGAGTGCGCCCTAGCCACGGCTCGCCTCGGGGGGCGGCTCGCGCGGCGAGAAGTTGTCGAACCGCGTGTATTCCTTCTTGAAAAACAGCTTCACGGTGCCAGTGGGCCCGTTGCGCTGCTTTCCGACGATCAGCTCCGCCAGACCCTCGAGGCTCTCGTTGGTCTTGGGGTCGGTGGGGCCGTCGTAGAACTCCTGACGGTAGATGAAGCAGACCACGTCGGCGTCCTGCTCGATGGCGCCCGACTCGCGCAGGTCGGAGAGCTGGGGCCGCCGGTGCTCGCCGCCGCGTTGCTCCGGGGCGCGCGACAGCTGCGACAAGGCGACGACCGGGACGTCCAGCTCTTTGGCGAGGGCCTTGAGCGACCGCGAGATGAACGAGATCTCCTGCTGGCGGCTCTCCGCGTCGGTGGGGCCCTGCATCATCTGCAGGTAGTCCACCACGACCATGCCGATGTCGTGCTCCGCCTTGAGGCGCCGCGCCTTGGAGCGCATCGCCAGGGGTGTCAGCATGGCGGAATCGTCGATCCAGATCGGGGCCGTGCCGAGCAGGCCGGCGGCGCGCGCGAGCTTGGGGTAGTCGTCGTCGCGCAGCTGGCCGCGCCGCAGCCGCTGGGCGTCCACCAGACCCTCGGAGCAGAGCAGCCGCTGGACCAGTTGCTCTTTCGACATCTCGAGCGAGAACACCGCGACCCGTACGGTGTGCTCGATGGCCGCGTGCTGGACGATGTTGAGCGCCAAGGCCGTCTTGCCCATCGAGGGCCGCGCCGCGATGATCACCAGATCGCCGCGCTGGAAGCCCGCGGTGAGCAGGTCCAAGTCCTTGAAGCCGGTCGCCACGCCGGTGAGCGCGCCCTGGCTCGTGTGCAGCTGCTCGATCCGCTCCATGGTCGGCCAGATCAGCTCTTTGAGCCGCACGAACTCCTCGGAGCGGCGCAGCTGGGCGACCTGGAACACGCGGTGCTCCGCGTTGTCGAGCACCTCGGCGGAGGTGGTGCGACCCTCGTAGGCATCCTGGATGATCGACGTGGCGGCCTCGATGAGCCGCCGCAGCACGGCCTTGTCGCGGACGATCCTGGCGTGGTATTCGACGTTGGCGGCGGTCGGGACCACATCGATGAGGCCGCCCAGGTACTCCATGCCCCCGGCCCGGTCCAGGTCGCCGCGGCGCATGAGCTCGTCCCGCAGCGTGACGGGATCGATCACGTCGCCGCGCTCGGTCAGGGCGACCATGGCGCGAAACAGCAGCCGGTGTCCCTCGCGGTAGAACATCGCGTCGTCGAGGACTTCGGCGGCCTTGAGCGCCGCGTCCTGGTCGAGCAGCATGGCGCCGAGCACGGCCTGCTCCGCTTCGTGGCTCTGCGGAGCCTGGCGCCCGGCGAGCTCCCGCTCAGGCGAGGAGACGGTGGGCGGTGCGGACGTCATCCCAGGTCGGCCTCTTCCAATGGGGGTTTCTGAGCAGGGCGGCCGGGTGGTATGTGACGACGACCGGGATGCCCCGGAACCGGTGAATCCGGTTGCGGAGCGCCCCGAGGGATTGCTTGGTGTCGAGCAGCGTCTGCGCCGCAGTGCCCCCCATGGCGAGGATGACTTTCGGCTTCAGGAGCTCGATCTGGCGGAACAGGTACGGCGCACACGCGCCGACCTCGTCGTACTGCGGTACGCGGTTCTCGGGGGGGCGGCACTTCACCACGTTGCAGATGAAGACCCGCTCGCGGGGCAGATCGATCGCCGCGAGGATCTTGGTCAACAGCTCGCCTG
>QHTP01000104.1 GCA_003220855.1 Gemmatimonadota bacterium | reverse complement strand
CGAACCCGAACGGCGTGCCGCCGGCGGAGGCCGTCGTCGTTGGGCCCGACGCCACGCCGTTCGCGTCCACAGCGTACACGTCGAGCAGATTGGTGTTCTTCTCGGTGACCACGAGACGGCTCCCGTCGGGGCTGAATTGCACATCGGCCGGGCCGACGGTGGAGCCCGAGAGGGGCAGGGTGGCGCCCGCGATCGGCGTGAGGTCGCCGCTGGTACCAAGCGTGAAGCCCGAGATGTTGCCGCTGCCGCCTGCGTTCAACACGTACAGCACGTTGCCGTGCACGGTCAGGCTGATCGGCAGGGTGCCGCCCGAAGCGGTGCGGCTCGCAAGCGCCAGGCCTGTCGGGCTCACAGCGAACACCGACACATCGTTGGAGCCGGCGTTGACCGCGAACAGCCGGCGGCCGTCATTGCTCAGCGACACCGCGCCCTGCGAGCCCAGACTCGCGCCCGTGCCGGTGCCGCCCGTCGCGACGCTGCCGGCCGAGGCGAGCCTGCCGTCGGCGCCCCGCGTGAAGACGGCGACCGCATTGCCGCCGACCTGGTTGGTGAGCGTGTACACCGCGCCCGGACCGGCGAGGTCGCCCGTGACGTCGGCGTCGCGCGCTGCCTGCAGCGACGCGGCGGGGCTCGTGAGACTGCGGTTCTGCTCGCACGCGGCGACTGCCACGGCGACGAGCGCGATGAAAGCGAAATGCCTGGTCATTGAACGAAACCTCCCGAGTGTTGTGGACCACATGTTGTTCGTCTCGGGGAAGTAACGTTCTGGTGCTGCGCAGCGGACCTGCCGCACACCCGTCATGAGAGGCTTCTCATACTCCTCTCAGCGTGTCACGGAGTCGCCAACATGGTCACGACCTGCCGAATCTGCTCCGCGTCCGTCACACTCCAGTCGTACTCGCTGCGGGGCGGCGCGTTGCCAATCGTGACCCGCTCGGCGCGAAACGTCATGGCGCTGCGGTGGACCGCCGCGCCCGTGAGGTGCACCTGAGTCACGCCCGTCGCGCGCACCAGGGCCGCGACGTTGGCCGGCGTGATGCCACCCCCGGGGAGAACGCCGATGCGGCCCGCCGCCTGCCGCACCAGCCGGGCAATCGTCTCCGCGCCCTCGGGTGCGGTGGCCGCCTGACCGGACGAGAGCACGCGCTCCACGCCAAGCGCGATGAGCGTTTCGAGAGCGCGGCTCCCGTCACGACACACATCGAACGCCCGGTGGAACGTCACCTGCAGCGGCCGCGCGGCGTCCATGAGCTCGCGGGTCCGGTCCACGTCGATCTCTCCATCGGCGCGCAGCACACCCGTCACGCAGCCCTGAGCGCCCGCTTGTTTGGCCCGTCGAATGTCCTCGAGCATCACGGCGCACTCGGCCGCCGAGAAAAGGAAGTCGCCGCCTCGCGGGCGAATGAGCACGAAGATGGGGATGTCGAGCCGGGCGCGGCAGACCGCGAGCGTACCTGCGGAGGGCGTCGTGCCGCCCTCAATGAGATTGGCGCAGAGCTCGATCCGGTGCGCGCCCCCGCGGGCCGCGGCGAGCGCAGATTCAATGGAGTCGACGCAGGCTTCGACGAGGACGGGAGCGGGCATGGGGCGAAGATAATCAGGGCAACGGCCCGGAGTTCTTGCTCCTCCGTCCCGCCTGGGCTAGCATCGAGCCGATGACCGCCCGTCCCGAGCCCCACTTCGGCATCGTCCAGCTGGGTCCGTTCGCCGGATTCGTTCAACGGTTCGAGGATCTCATCGGGTCCGCGACCGCGATGGCGCTCTACTTCATCCATTCACGTCGTTGGCGCGAGAATCACGACGCAGCGATCAAGGCCTTCCTCGGCCGCCCCGGCACTACGCTCGAGGTGTTTCTCCCCGATCTCGAGAGCCATGAGCTCATGTTCTCCCTGGGGAAGCATTTCGAGGACGGCCCCCTGATCCGGGCGCTGGTCGCGGACGCCTACCGGTATTTCGCGCGTCTGGCGCGCGACTTCGCGACTGCCGGCGTTCGAGGTCACCGCCGGGGGGGTTCTGGGAACATTCCTCGCGGCGGACATGGACGATCTCAAGAAGGAGTGCCGCAAGCGGGCCTCTCAGGATCTGGAGGTCGTGATCGCGAACGCCGCTCCCTGACCCGAGTGGGCTTCCCCGTGTTAGAACGTCGTTGGGACACCCTCTTGCACCCTGACCACTTGCTTCCCCCAGCGCTCGTCGAACCACTCGGGATGCTCGGTGTGCACGGGCAGGATCCGCTCCGCGCCGATCTCCTCGATCAGTCCCTGCAACGCAGGTCCATCGATGTGACCGGATGCGTGATACGGCCCCTGCTCCGCGCCCGGCAGCCCGCCCACCTTGCGCAGCGCGAACTGATCGAGCCAGTTGGTGAGCCGCTTGGCGTCGATCTCCTGCTCTTCGCTGTGCGCCTCCGAGCTCGAGTAGATGTAGGTCCCGCCTGCGGGCTCCAGATCGACCAGGTTGGTGATGTCCCAATACGAGAGGCAGAGAATGTACGCCCTGGGCTCGCGCCGCACGTCGGCCGCCCTCACGAAGTTGGCGGCGAAGCGCTGGCGCACGTCCTTCTCCCAGTTCGGTACCGTGCCGAGCGGCTCGTCGAGGATCGCCAGTCCCTCGGAGGCGGGGTGGGGAATGTTGGGGTCGATGACGTGGAGATGCTCCAACATGTAGGCGTCCTTGGTCGTCACCACGAGCCGTCGGCCGCGGGCGGTGGCGATGTCGCGGAACGTGCGCAGCCGCTCGATGTTGCGCGCCGTGAAGTCGGCGATCACCACGCCGCTCGCCTGACGCACCACGTCGTCCGCCGCCTGGTGCACCTCGGGCTCCGTCACGGCGCCGCTCTGGTCCACGCGCGTTCCCTCGACGATGAGCAACGCCGGTCGCAACGCTCGAGCCTCTTTCGCGAACTTCTCGGTTCGCTGCCTGGAGTGGCCGTGCAGTCGGAGATCGCCGCTGTAGATCACCCACCCGATGGGCGTCTCGATCCCCCAGGCGCCCGAGCCCGGAATGGAGTGATCCACCCGCCAGAACTTGACGCCCAGCTCGCCCAGACGCCGCCCATCCAGCAGCTCGAGCGGCGCCGATTGGATCGTGGTCCGCTCCCCCGGCACCCAACCCCAGAAGCCGGCGAGCTTTTCGATGGCAGCCGCCGGATCCGTGACGTCGGTGCCATCCGTGGCGATGTAATGCTTGCGCTGGATGCGGGGGGCGCCGCGTGCGGCTTCGAGCACGTCTCCCTTCGAGGCTCGGGGGACGAGGTAGTTGAACTCCCCGTCGACGCCCGTGGGCTTCGGGTCCTGGAGACACTTCCCGATCAGCGCCGTGGTGAGTCCGGTGTAGACCGGAATGTCCTCGCGCAAGAATCCCATCGAGCCCACATGGTCCACGTGGCCGTGGGAGAGCAACACGCCGTCGACGCGGTCTAGGGTGCGATACTGCGGGTGATGGCGATAGCGAGCCCACAGCCCCGGATCGTGGGCCGAAAGATCGCGACGATACAGGCCCTCTAGCGGTGGGATGAGGCCCATGCGGAGGTAGTCGCGCAGACCGAGCGTCGCGCCGCGAGGCTGGACGAACTCCTCGAAGAACCGTCCCGTGGGCCCGAACCGCATGCCGAAGTCGAGCAGCCAACGGCGGGCGGGCCACTCGACGAGGATGCGGTTCCCCCCGATCTCGCCTGGGGCGCCGCCGTAGACGGTGATAGACAACAACGGTGCTATTGCGCCTCGATGCGTGACACGGGATGGATCTCGTTCCACTGCTTGTGGTTTTTCTCCTGCACGAAAGATCCGGTGATCGCGACGTGTGTGCCGGCCGGGGGAATCGTCGTGTGGTCGGTAAACCCTGCGCACGCGGGCTTCGCGTCCGGTTGTGTCACGCTGTAGTGGCACACGATCTCGAACACGAGATTCCCTGCTTCGTCCGACCGGTTGCCGGAGTTGATCAAGCTCACGAACTGCGAATCGACCTCCAGCCACGCGTGGGTGTCGCCGTCCGGCTCGTGACGCACGCCGTCGGGCTGGTGGTGCGCCTGGCCCGCGGTGGCGTCGACGACCATACCAGTCACGGTGATGCAGTCCTGCTGCACGAGCAGGCGCGACGGATGGTACACGTGCTGCCACAAGCTGTCCCCGCACCCCACCATGCTCGCCGACCCCGGGACGCCGGGGCCGGACGGAAGCGGCGCCGCGGGAGCAGTTGGGGCGGCGCTCACTCGCACGTAGCGGCCCCAGACGTAACCCTCCTCGCCGGCGCCCGTCCGGACGTGGTAGTACCCGCTCTCGGGTCCCGGCTCGAGTAGGGTCAAGGGCGGCTCGGACGGCGCGAGGAGTCGGATTGAAGCGTATTCGCTCGAGGGATCGGGGCGCAGGTTGACCGTGTGGACGACGGTCACGGTCTGTCCGGACGCCGCCGTCCACCACAGCAGCGCGACACCGCTGATCAGAACCCGGACCGTCGCACGCACGCTCGTATCATAGCCGGGATCCGCCCTGCGGCCACCTGAGGTCCCGATTGACCGGGTGCTCCCGCCGGACCCGCCGTTCGCTTAGCATTCAGGTGGCGCCGCGACGTTCGCGCCCCCTGCTGGGAGCGGTCCATCACCTTCGGTGGACCGAGGCGTTGCCCAAACGGCCCCCCCGCGGTGGTTCCTCGACCAATGGGTGTGTGTCACATGATGGACCTCACCAGCGAAATCCTGGCCCTCAAAGCCGAGCGGGGGGCGGCGATCCTGGCGCACAACTATCAGCGACCCGAGATCCAGGACGTGGCGGACGTGGTCGCCGACTCGCTGCGGATGGCGCGACGCGCCACCGAGCTCGACGCGCCGCTGCTCGTCATCTGCGGCGTGCACTTCATGGCCGAGACGGCCGCCATCGCCAACCCCGGGAAGCGCGTGCTCATCCCCGACCCGGACGCGGGCTGCTCGCTCGCCGCCACGATCGAGGCGGACGACGTGCGGGGCTGGCGCACCACCCATCCCGACGGCCTCGTGGTGGCCTACGTGAACTGCAGCGCCGCCGTCAAGGCCGAGGCGGACTACTGCTGCACCTCCGGCAACGCTGTGGCGGTCGTGCGGGCGTTGCCCCGCGACGTACCGGTGCTGTTCGTGCCGGACTTCTTCCTCGGGAGCCACGTGCGCCGGGTGACGGGGCGCGCGCTCGACGTGTGGATGGGGGAGTGTCACGTGCACGCGGCGCTCGGCCCCGCGGACGTGGAGGCGAAGCGGCGCGAGCATCCGGATGCCGAGTTCCTGGTGCATCCCGAGTGCGGCTGCGTGACGAGCACCATGTACTACGCGGCGGCGGACGGCGACGTCGCCGCCGGCCGCACCCACATCGTCTCGACCGAAGAAATGACCCGGCGGGCGCGCACCTCGCCGGCGCGACGCTTCGTGGTCGCGACCGAGACGGGCGTGCTGTACCGCCTGCGCCGCGAGAACCCCGACAAGGAGTTCTACGCGCTGGCCGAGTCGGCCGAGTGCCGCTTCATGAAGCAGATCACGCTCGAGAAGCTGCGCGACTCGCTGCGCGACCTGAAGCACGAGGTGACCGTTCCGCCCGACGTCGCCGGGCGGGCGCGGCGCGCGATCGATCGGATGCTCGCGATTGGCTGAGTCGCCCGAGCTCGATGCCGTGCGTCGGGCCCTGCAGGAAGATTGCGTTGCGGACGACGTCACTACCCGTCTGTTGGCGGCCGCAGCGCGCCGGCCGGCGTGCGCCCAGTTCGTGGCCGAGGGCCGCTTCGTGGTCGCGGGACTCCCGATCGTTGAGCTCGTGTACGCGGAGCTCGACCCCGAGGTCCGAGTCGACGCGGCGTGCGCCGAAGGAGAATGGGTGACGGCGGGCGCCGTGCTCGCGTGCGTCCGCGCAAGCGCGGCAACGCTGCTCGGTGGGGAGCGGGTCGCCCTCAACTTCTTGCAGCGTTTGTCGGGCGTCGCGACCGTCACGCGCCGGGTGGTCGAAGCCGTCGCGGGAACGGGCTCGCGGATCACCCACACGCGCAAGACCACGCCCGGTCTGCGCGCGCTCGAGACCTACGCCGTGGTCGCGGGTGGCGGCGTGGAGAATCGCCGCTCGCTCGCCGGCGCCGTACTGTGGAAGGACAACCACTGGGCGCTGCTCGGGGCGGGAGATCTCGCCCGGGCGCTCGCGGCAGCGCCCTCCGGGCTGCCGATCGTCGTCGAGGTCGAGGACGACGCGCAGCTCGAGCGGGCCCTCGCCGCCGGCGTGCGCCACATCCTGGTCGACAACCAGCCGCCTCCGCGCGTCGCCGCGTGGGTGCGGCGTGCGGGGCCGGACGTGACGATCCAGGCGTCGGGAGGCATCACCCCGGAGACCGCGCGCGCCTATGCCGAGGCCGGAGCTCAGCTGATCTCGATCGGCGCGCTCACCCACTCGGCCCCGGCGGCGCCGATGCGGGTGGACATCCCTCCCCCCTGACGCTACTTCTGGTCCCGCGCACCCTCCTTGTGCTGCGGCTGCTGGGTGGCGATGTAGGTGACCGCATCCCAGGCGTTGTGAATCCCGATGAACAGGAGGAACAGCGCCGTCGCGCCAACGACCAGCAGCGTGCGCGGCGGATCGCGCTGCAGCACGAGCGCGCCTCCGAGCAGCGCCACGTAGCACAGGAGCGGAAAGATGCAGTGCCACAGCCAGTCCTCCAGCACGGGCACATAGCGCGTCTGCCGACGCGCCCGCCGGATGACGACCGCCATGTACACGATCCCCGCCACACCCACGACGCCCAAAGCGAGTGCCGCGTTCGCAACCGCGCGCCAGGGCACGCTCACGATCGCCGAGATGAGCAACGCGGCGCAGAAGTGCACGACCGTGGGCGTGCCGAAGGCGCCCACTTCGGGGCCGATCGAGCGCGCTTCGGCGCCCAGGACGACCACCACGAACTGCAGGCCGGTCAACGCCGCGGCCGACGAGCCGACGATGACGTAGAAGTTCTCCCAGGCGGCGAACGGCGACACGGCAGTTGGTTCCACGACGAGCCTCCCCTTTTTCGGCGCGACACCTACCTTTACTGCTCACCCCGATGGCCACCACCTTCGCCCGCTTCCCGAGCCCCGTCGGCGAGCTCGTCCTCACGGCCTCCGACACCGCGTTAAAGGGAGTGCGCTTTCCACTGCCCCGCAACCGCGTGACACCCGAAGAGGAGCCGGAGTGGGTGGAGGACGCCGGCCGCGGGCCCGCGGGCGCCTTGCTCGCTCGCGCCCGCCGCCAATTGACCGAGTACTTCGAGGGGACCCGCACCTGCTTCGACCTGCCCCTCGACGCCGCCGGCTCGGCATTCGAGCGACGCGTCTGGGACCTCCTGCGCACTATCCCGTACGGGGCCACCACCAGCTACGGCGAGCTGGCGCGCCGGCTCGGCGATCCGCGCGCGACGCGCGCGGTGGGCGCCGCCAACGGCAAGAACCCCATCCCCATCATCGTCCCGTGCCACCGCGTGGTCGGGGCGCGCGGCGAGCTCACCGGCTTCGGCGGCGGCCTGGACCGCAAACGCTGGCTGCTCGAGCATGAGGGCGCGCTGCTGAGCCTGGGAAGAGCGTAG
>QHTP01000084.1 GCA_003220855.1 Gemmatimonadota bacterium | reverse complement strand
TCGCGCATCCGGCGCAGGTGAGTGAGCTCGCGACCGAAATGAAGAGCTATGCCAAGACGCAGCCGGGATCGGTGTTCGTGGTCGACCGCCGGCACGACCCGGAGCTCGATGAGAGCGAGGGACGCGCGAGATGAACGTCACCTGTCCGTCGTGCGAGACCGTGTATCGCGTGGACCCCGCCAAGGTCCCGCCGGGTGGCGTGCGCGCGCGCTGCGCGGTGTGTAGCAGCGTGTTTCCCGTCAACCCGGCGACCGGTGCCGCCGCACCCGCGCCCCCCAGGCCGGCGCCCACGCCCGCGGCCGCCGCCCCGCGGCCGCCCGCGCCACCACCGGCGCCACCGGCCGTCCCGGCGCCGCCGCGTCCACCCGGGATGCCGCGCTTCTCGGGGCCGGTCGCCGCCCCAGCCGCTCCGCGGCCCGCCCCGGCTGCGCCGCCCGCCCCGGCCCCCCCGGCCGGGCCGGCACGGCCCGCGGCGCCGCCCGCTGCACCCGCGGCACCGCCGTCCACGCCCGCGGTGCGAGCGCCGGTGTCGCCTCCCCCTCCCCCGGCGCGCGCCCCGGCCGCCGGCCCGGCGCCTGCCGCTCGCGCCGCGAGTCCGCCCGCTCGTCCGGCGTCCACTGCGCCGGCCCCCGCACCTCCAGCGCCGGAGGCGCCCGTCGGCGCGGCGCCGGGGCAGCGCATGACGGGCCCGCTGCGGCCGGTGAATCCCTTCATGGTGCAGGACCCAAAGCAGAAGGCCCGCCGGCTCGCGCGGGCGCTCGTGTCCGACCTGGTGGTGTACCATCCCGAGAAGCGCCAGCAGGGGCTGCGCGACGGCACGCTGCCGCAGCTGTTCAAGGATGAGATCGAGAAGAGCTGGCAGGAATACGTCGAGCAGGTCGGGGCCGAGATCGCGAAGAGCACGTCGTTCTGGGCCGAGGCGTTGAACGAGATTCTCGCCGGGGGGAACAAGGTATTTTGAGACTGGCGCCGGGGGTACCGTGGCTTTAGCCGACCGATTCATCGAATTCGACCGCCGTCTCACCGAGCTCGGGAGCTTCCTTTGACGTAGCGGGGAAGACCAAGCGGGCGGGTGAGCTGGAGCACGCCATGGCGGAAGGCGGCGTGTGGGCGGACCCGGAGCGGGCGCGCCAGGTGGTGGACGAGGTGAAGAGCCTCAAGGGCTGGCTCGAGCCCTACAACGCGTTGCGCAAGCGACTCGACGATGCCCGCGGTCTTGCGGAGCTGGCGGACGCGGAGCGCGACGACGCGCTGGCGCGGGAGCTCGACGGCGAAGCCGCCCAGATCGCCGGCGAGCTCGAGCGGCTCGAGCTGCGCAACATGCTGCGCGGCGGCGACGACGCGCGCGACGCGCTGCTCACGATTCATCCGGGCGCGGGCGGCACCGAGTCTCAGGACTGGGCGGAGATGCTGATGCGGATGTACACCCGCTGGGCGGAGCGCCACGGCTTCAAGGTGGAGTTGCTGGACCTGCTCGCGGGAGAGGAAGCGGGCATCAAATCGGTCGATCTCCAGATCAGCGGGCAGTACGCCTACGGCCTGCTCAAGGCGGAAAAGGGCGTGCACCGCCTGGTGCGCATCTCCCCGTTCGACTCGCAGTCGCGTCGGCACACGTCGTTCGCCTCGGTGTTCGTCTACCCGGTCGTGGACGAAGACATCGAAATCGAGATCAATCCGGACGACCTGCGCATCGACACGTTCCGTGCATCGGGCAAGGGCGGCCAACACGTCAACAAGACGTCCTCGGCCGTGCGCATCACCCACCTGCCCACGAACATCGTCGTGTCATGTCAGCAGGAGCGCAGCCAATTCAAGAACAAGGCGACCGCGCTCAAGATGCTCAAGGCCCGTCTGTACGAGCGCGCGGTGGCGGAGCGGGAAGCGAAAAAAGCGGAAGTGGACAAGCAGAAGACCGACATTTCCTGGGGCAACCAGATCCGCTCCTATGTGTTCCAGCCGTACACGATGGTCAACGACCATCGCACCGAGCTCAAGGTCGCGGACGTCCAGAAGGTGATGGACGGCGATCTGGACCCGCGAGAAGTTGGCGGAGCTAGTGAAGCGCGGCGTGGTGCCGTTCGCCTATCGGTTCGACCGCACCGGCCCGGTCCCGGCGGCGCTCGAGCAATTCCGGGACGACGACGCGACCGTCCATCGGCTCGCGGGACGGCTCATTCTGCTGCGCTCCATGGGCAAGACCACCTTCGGGCACCTGGAAGACCGCTCGGCGAAGATTCAGGTCTACTTCAAGATCGACAACGTCGGCGCCGAGGCGTACGAGGTGGTGAAACTGCTCGATTTGGGCGACGTGATCGGCGTGGAGGGCCCGCTGTTCCGGACCAAGACCGGTGAAGTCACGGTCCGGGTACAAGGGTTCTCGCTGCTCACGAAGTCGCTACGCCCGCTGCCGCTCGGCAAGGAGGATGCGGACGGCGTGCGGCACGGTGAGCTGGCGGATCCGGAGCTGCGCGCCCGGCAACGGTACGCCGACCTGGCGGTGCACCCGGACGTGCGCGACGTGTTCCGGCTGCGGGCCCGCGCCGTCGGCTACATCCGCACGTTCCTCGACGCGCGCGGCTACCTCGAGGTGGAGACGCCGGTGCTGCAGCCGGTGTACGGGGGCGCATCGGCGCGGCCGTTCGTCACCCACTACGAGGCGCTCGACAGCGACGTCTACCTGCGCATTGCGGACGAGCTGTATCTCAAGCGGTGCCTCGTGGGCGGGCTCGAGAAGGTGTACGAGATCGGGCACGACTTCCGCAACGAGGGGATGGACCGCTTCCATAACCCCGAGTTCACGATGGCCGAATGGTACGAGGCGTACGCCGACTACGACGTGATGCTGCAGCTCACGGAAGCGATGCTCTCGGGGATGGTGCAGGAGCTGTTCGGCGCCACGACCCTCAAGCGGCACGGGGCGACGCTCGATTTCAAGCGGCCGTTCGCGCGCCAGGACTATTATGCCCTGGTGCGCGAGACCGCCGGGCTCGACCTGACGCGGGCGACCGAGGCCGAGCTGCGCGCGGCGCTCAAGCGCAAGGACGTCGCGGAGTCGGACACGTTCGCGGGAGCGAAGCTGGTCGATGAAGTGTTCAGGAGCTACGTGGAGCCGACGCTGATCCAACCGACCTTCGTGCTCGACTATCCGGTGGCGTTGTCACCGCTCGCCAAGCTCAAGCGCGGCGACGCCACCCGCGTCGAGCGCTGGGAGCTGTTCGTCCAGCGGCGCGAGCTGGCGAACGCCTTCAGCGAGCTGAACGATCCCGACGAGCAGCGGCGCCGCTTCGAGCAGCAGGCGCGGCTGCGCGCGGCCGGCGATACGGAGGCGCAGCAGCTGGACGAGGACTTCATCCGGGCGCTCGAGTACGGCATGCCGCCCACCGGCGGCGTGGGGTTGGGGGTCGACCGGCTGCTGATGATCCTCGCGGACCAGCCGCACATCCGCGACGTGATCCTGTTTCCCATGCTGCGGCCCGAATGATCTCGCGCCTGGAGCTGGGCATCGCGCTGCGCTATCTGCGCAGCCGTCGCTCGTCGCGCCTGCTGTCGCTCATCACCGTCATCGCGGTCGGCGGCGTCACGGTGGGCGTCATGGCGTTGGTGGTGGTGCTGGGCGTGATGAACGGCCTCCAGGCCGACCTGCGCGACAAGATCCTGGTCGCGAACCCGCACCTGCGCGTCCTCACGTACGGCGAAGGGCTGCGGCTCGACGACTGGCGCAAGGTGCTCGGCCAGGTCCGGCGCACGGCCGGTGTCGAAGCCGCGGCGCCCTTCGTGCTCACGCAGGGCCTGATCTCGGCCGGGCACGACTACGCCGAGGGCGTGGTGGTGTACGGGGTCGATCCCGACACCGCGAGCCGCGCCGTGACGAGCTTCGCCCAACACTTCGTGAAGGGTGACCTCGCGTTCCGGACGACACGCCGCGATGTGGAAGGCGGCATCGCCCTCGGGACCCGGCTCGCCTCCAAGCTGTCGGCGTTCCCCGGCGACGTGGTGACCCTGGTCGCGCCCGCCGGTGCGAAGTTCAGCCCCAGCCTCGGCGCCTACCAGCCCAAGTTCCACCGCTACGAGGTCAGCGGCATCTTCGACACCGGCATGTACGAGTACGACAACAGCTACGTCGCGCTCGACCGCCGCGTCGCGCAGCGCTTCGCGGGTCTCGACACGTCCGTGACGGGCATCGAGGTGCGCCTCGCCGACCCGTGGCAGGCGCAACCATTCGGCGCCGCGCTGGAGACGCGGCTCGTCTACCCGTCCCGCGCGCTCGACTGGCAGTCGCAATACGCGTCGCTGTTTTCGGCGCTGAAGCTCGAGAAACTCGCGATGGCGTTCGTGGTGTTCCTCATCTGTGTGGTGGCCGCGTTCAACGTGGTGGGGATGCTCTCCATGGTCGTGCGCGACAAGACCCGCGAGATCGGCATCCTGCTGGCCATGGGTCTGCGGCAGGCCGCGATCCGCCGGATCTTCCTGGCGCAGGGGATTCTGATCGGGCTGACCGGGACCACGCTCGGCGTGGGGCTGGGGCTGGTCGTGGGCGGGATGGTCAACCGAGGCCACTGGATCCCGATCGACCCTTCCATCTATTTCATCGATCATCTCCCGGTACATACGCAGCCCGTCGACGTGCTCTTGGTGATGGTGGCGAGTCACGTGGTGGCGACGCTCGCGCCGCTCTACCCCTCGCTGCAAGCCGCACGGCTCGACCCCGTGACGGCGATCCGGTACGAATGACGGCGCTGCTCGAGGCGCGGGGCATCCGCAAGGTGTTCGCCGGCGGCGACGGCCAGCCGCTCGAGGTGCTGCGGGCCGTCGATCTGAGCGTGCGGCGCGGGGAGTTCGTGGCCATCGTCGGCACGTCGGGCGCGGGCAAGAGCACGTTGCTGCACCTGTTGGGCGCGCTGGACCGGCCCACCGGCGGGGACGTGTGGCTCGACGGCTCCCGCTACGCCGATCTGGACCCGGAAGCCCTGGCGGACCTACGAAATCGAAAGTTGGGCTTTGTGTTCCAGTTCCATCATCTCTTGCGGGAATTCTCCGCCCTGGAGAATGTGATGATGCCGCTCTTGATCGGCGGACACGAGGCGCGCCGGGCGCGCTCGCGGGCGGAGGAAGTGCTGTCGCTGGTCGGGCTGGCGGGGCGCATGACGCACCGGCCCGCCGAGCTGTCGGGCGGCGAGCAGCAACGCTGCGCGGTGGCGCGCGCGCTGGTGCACGATCCCGGCCTCGTGCTGGCGGACGAGCCGTCCGGCAACCTGGATCACGCCAACTCCGACCGGTTGCACGAGGTATTCTTCCGCCTGGCGCGGGAATACGAGACGGCGGTCGTGGTGGTGACGCACAACCGGCAGCTCGCTGGGCGGGCGGACCGGATCCTGATGCTCGAGGACGGCCGCCTTGCCGCCGTCGGCTCGGTGGACGCGATACCCTGATGATGTGCGACAACTGCAAGGAGCGCGAGGTGGAAATCCACCTCACCAAAGTGGAGAACGACACGAAAGTGACGCTCCACTTGTGCAAGCAGTGCGCTCAGCAGAAGGGGTTCGAGACGGGCGAGTCGATCCTCAAGTCCCCCCTGGGCGGTTTCATCCAGGCGATGGGGAAGGGGAGCGCCAACGTCCTCCCCACGCCGGCCGACGGGCTGCGCTGTGCCGCCTGCGGGAGCACGCTCAAGGACTTCCGCGAGTCGGGCCGACTGGGGTGCGCGCAGTGCTATGAGTCCTTCTCCACGCATCTCAAGGACCTGCTGCGCCGCCTGCACGGCTCCAGCCAGCACGTCGGGGAGCGCTACGCGCTCCCCGGCGCCGCCGGCGCGACCGATCCGCGACTGCAGCTGCTCGAGCTCAAGGAGCAGCTGCGGCGCGCCGTGGAGAACGAAAACTTCGAGCTCGCCGCCGAGCTGCGCGATCGCATCCGGGTGCTCGAGTGATCGACCTCTCGCTCTTGCCCGACGGCGGGATCGGCTGGCTCGACGCCTCGGGGCCGAAGGGCAGTATCGTGCTCTCGACCCGCATCCGGCTGGCGCGCAACCTCGAAGGGTACGTGTTCAGCCAGCGGGCCAAGGACGCCGACCGCACCGCGGTGCTCACGCGCGTGGAGGAAGCGAGCGCGGCGAGCGACTTGCTGAAGGGGGCGGCGACCATCCGGCTCGACCGGCTGGAGCGCATCGATCGCCAGCTGTTGCACGAGCGGCATCTCGTGTCCAAGGAGCTGGCGGGCCTCGATCGCGAGGCCCGGCCCCGCCCCGGCGCTGCTCTCGTGGTGCAGGGGACGGTGGGCGTTATGGTCAACGAGGAAGATCATCTGCGATTGCACGGAATGCGCTCGGGATTCGCCTTGGAGGAGGCATACGCCGATTTGGAGGCGCTCGATGCCGACCTGGGGCGGCTGCTGCCCTTCGCGTTTCATCCCGAATTTGGCTATCTTACTTCCTGCCCGACCAATGCCGGAACGGGGCTGCGGGCGAGCGTGCTTATCCACTTGCCGGGCTTGGTTTTGACGAAGGAAGTCGGGAAAGTGCTTCAAGGCCTGACGCAGGTGGGGCTCACGTTTCGAGGGTTGTATGGGGAGGGGAGCGAGGTCGTCGGGAACTTCTTTCAGTTATCTAATCAGACGACGCTCGGGAAGTCGGAAGACGAGTTGCTGGATCACTTGGGGAAGATCGTGCGCCAGGTGATTGAGTACGAAGAGCAGGCGCGCGAGGTGCTGCTGCGCACGGCGCCCGACGAGGTCGCCGATAAGACGTGGCGGGCGTACGGCTTGCTGAAGTACGCGCGGAAGCTGACATTCGAAGAGACGATGAACTTGTTGAGCGGTGTACGGTTAGGGGTCGGGCTGAATCTGATCCCGGATTTGAGTGTATATACCCTCAACAAGCTGCTGATCTTCACCCAGCCCGCGCACCTCGCGGCGCTCGAGGGACGTCAAACCGGCGATCCCGAGCTACCCACGGCGCGCGCCACCTATGTCCGTCGGGTGCTCGAGACCGAGGCCGTGTGAGGCAGGGGGATAGATGAACGGCTACAACTTCACGGATCGCGTGCGTAAGGTCCTGCAGATGGCGCGGGAAGAAGCCGCCCGCCTGCACCATGAGTACGTGGGGACCGAGCACATCCTGCTGGGGTTGATCCGCGAAGGCGAGGGGGTCGCCGCGGCGGTCCTCACCAACTTGAACGTCGATCTCGAGGAAATCCAACAGAAAATCGAGGAGACGGTGAAGAAGGGCAAGGCGGCGGCGGCTGCCGGGCCCGACCTGCCGTACACTTCGCGCGCGAAGAAAGTGCTCGAGCTCGCCATGAGTGAGGCACGCGAGCTGAACCATTCGTACGTCGGCACCGAGCACCTGCTGCTTGGCCTGCTGCGAGAAGAGAAGGGGATCGCGGCGCAGGTGCTGACCGACGCGGGCGTGAACCTCGAGCAGGCGCGGGCGGAGACGCTGCGGCTGCTCGGGAGCGAGATGCCGTCGGGGCCGGCGCCGTCCGGGTCCGGGG
>QHTP01000083.1 GCA_003220855.1 Gemmatimonadota bacterium | reverse complement strand
GCCGCCGGCGCTGGTGTTGGGACAGGACGCGTTGATCTCGAACGCGCTGACGACCGGCAGGTCGGTGAGCCCGGCGATCACCTGCGCGTAGTCGTCGAGCGTCGCGCCGGCGACGTTGACCAGCACGTGAGCGCGCCGCAGCGTCGTCGCCAGCCAGGACAGCTCGTGCGCGCGTACCGCGTCGAGGCCCGGGTTGGCGAGTCCCACGGCGTTGAGCATGCCCCCCGGGAATTCGGCGACCCGCGGCGCAGGATGCCCCTGCCGCGCCTCCGGCGTCACGGCTTTGGTCACGATGCCGCCCAGCGCGTCGAGGTCGGTCACGCCGTACACCTCGCGGCCGAACCCGGCGGTGCCGGAGGCGAGCAGAACGGGGTTTTGAAACGAGACGCCGAACAGCTGGACCGGCGTCACCGGCCGCCCGCCGGCGCCACGACCGCGAGCTTGCGCTCGAACTCGAGCAGGTAGGCCACGATCCCTTCGGCGATCGCACTGGCGAGCTTGTGCTGGCCGAGGCTCGAGGCGAGGAAGGCGCCGTCGGTGCGGTTCGTGGCGAAGCCAGTCTCGACGAGAATCGCGGGGCGGCGGGCGGTCGTGAGCACCATGAACGCCGCCTGTTGCACGCCGTGATCGCCGCCCGGATGGGCCTTCGCGACGGAATCCTGCACGAGGGCCGCCAGCTGGGCGGATTCGCGCAGGTATTCGTTGAGCTGCAGGTCGCGCAGGATGAAGCCGAGCGGGCCCGTCGCGCCGCTCGGGGCGCCCGTCTCGAACCGGATGACCTCATTTTCCATCTTGGCGACCCGCTCCTGGTCCTCGGTCTTCGCGTCCGAGAGGAAGTAGGTCTCGGCCCCGCTCGCCCGGTCCGCGCGCCGTCCCGCAGGCATGGCGTTCACGTGGATGCTGACGAACAGATCGCACTCCGCTTTGCAGAACGCTCCGCGATCCGCCAGATCGATGAGCGTGTCGGTCGAGCGGGTGAGCAGCGCCCCGATGCCGCGGCGCACGAGCTCGGCCCGCAGCAGACGCGCCACGGCGAGGGTGATGTCCTTCTCGACGAGGCCATCGGGGAAATAGCGTCCCGGGTTTCCCGGGTCCACACCCCCGTGCCCCGGATCGGTCACGACCAGATGGTGCAGTCGCAATCCGGTGAGCGGGTTCCTCGTCCCCGCGGACAGCGTCCCGGCGGCGGCCGGGGCGCCGGCGGGCCGCGCGGCCGTGACCGGCCCCGCGACCGGCAGCTCCTCGAGCCGGAGGGGAACGGGGTCCCAGCGGTAGCGCGCCCCCAGCGCACGCGGCACGCAGTCGGCGAGCCAGCCGAGCGGCAGGAACAGGCTGTCCCGCGCCATGTACGGCTCTCCCACCAGCGCGTATACGACGCCGCCGACGCGCACGAAGGGCGCTCCCAACTGGAACACGAACACCGCCCCCCCCAGCCCCACGGTTGCGCGCGCGCCGTCGAGCGCCACCGTCAGCTCGAGCGGCGGCGCGAGCCGCGACGCCGCGACCGCCCACTGACCGCGCTCCGTCGTCACGGGAATGCTCGTCTGGCCGCGCGGCGTGGCGATGACGACCGCCTGCCGCGGCAGCGCGAGTGCGACGAGCAGCAGTGCGATCATGTGCGCTTCCCTTTGACGTCGCGGGCCAATTCCCGCTCCACCACGCGCCGCTTCAGGTCTTCCCGCTTGTCATGCAGCTTCTTGGCCTTGGCGAGCGCGATCGCGACTTTGGCGGTGCCGTCCTTGAAGTACAGCTCGAGCGGGACCAGCGTGAGTCCCTTGCGGCTGGTGCCCCCGACGAGCTTGCGAATCTCGTGCGCGTGGAGCAGCAGCTTGCGGGAGCGCGCCGGCGGGGGATTGTTGTAACTGCCGGGGAGGTAGGCCGAGATGCTCATTCCCTCGAGCCACACCTCGCCGTTGCGGACGTGGGCGTACGCCTCTCCGAGGCTGGCCTTGCCGGCTCGCAGCGACTTGACTTCCGTTCCCGTGAGCACGAGGCCGGCCTCCCAGGTCTCCAGGAGGTGGTAGTCATGTCGCGCCCGCGGGTTGCGGGCGATTGAGACTTTGTCCACTCGGGCCAGCGCAAGATAGAAACCGCGGTAGGAGCGGTCAAGCCAAGAGTTGACTTGGGGTTATACCGCGCCTTAGATTCGCCGTTCCGCACCCCGAGCCGAAGTGGTGGAACTGGTAGACGCGCTGGCTTCAGGAGCCAGTGGGCGCAAGCCCGTGGGGGTTCGAGTCCCCCCTTCGGCATCCTGGTCGGTGAGACGGCCTAGTAGCGCGGCAACTTCGGGTCCACGTTCACCGCCCACGCGTCGATCCCACCGCGCAGGCTGCGCACCTTCGAGAAACCCGCCGCCTTCAGGATCTCGAGCGCCTTGAGCGAGCGCGCCCCGTGATGACAGTGCGTCACGATCTCGCGGTGGCCGTCCAGCTCGCCCAGCCGGGTGGGCAACTCGGCGAGCGGGATGAGCACGGCGCCGTCGATGTGGGCAATCTCGTGCTCGTGCGGCTCGCGCACATCGATCACCAGCAGGTCGGGAGTCCGGTCCCACTCGGCTTTCAAGTCCTGGGCGGTGATCTCCGCGCCGTCGTACGAGGGCTCGGCGCCGATGCCGCAGAACGCCTCGTAGTCGATCAGCTCGGTGATCGTCGGATGGGTCCCGCACACCGGGCACTCCGGATCCTTTGCGAGCTTGAGCTCGCGGAACTGAAGCTTGAGGGCATCGAACAGGACCAGGCGCCCGATCAACGGCTCGCCCACCCCCAGAATCAGCTTGATGGTCTCCATCGCCTGGATCGACCCGATGATCCCCGGGAGCACGCCGAGCACGCCGCCTTCCGCGCACGACGGCACGAGCCCCGGAGGCGGTGGCTCCGAATAGAGGCAGCGGTAGCACGGGCCTTGCTTCGCGTAGAACACGGAGGCCTGGCCCTCGAACCGGAAAATCGAGCCATACACGTTGGGCTTGCCGAGCAACACGCACGCGTCGTTCACCAGGTAGCGGGTGGGGAAGTTGTCCGTCCCATCAGCGACGATGTCGAAGTCGCGAATGATATCCAGCGCATTCTCCGCCGTCAGCCGCGTTTCGAAGGTCTCGACCCGGACATTGGGATTCAGGTCGTGGATACGCAGCTTGGCGGACTCGAGCTTGGGCATGCCGACCGTGGACGTGCCGTGCAGCACCTGCCGCTGCAGGTTGGTCTTGTCGACGACGTCGAAGTCTACGATGCCCAGGGTGCCGACCCCGGCCGCTGCGAGATACAGCGCGGCGGGCGAGCCCAGCCCCCCCGCCCCGACGAGCAGCACGCGCGCGGCCTTGAGTTTCTTCTGTCCCTCGACGCCGACGTCGGGAAGGATCAGGTGGCGCGAATAACGCAGAATCTCTTCGTGCGACAGCTTGGGGAGTAGGGGCGCAACATGCTGCGCCCCCACATCCACCGCCGTTCCGCCCGCGATGCTCGGAATGATCGAGACGGTGTCTCCCGGCTTGACGGGCGTGTCGCGCTGCGCCAGCTGCCGGATGTCGCGATCGTTCACATACACGTTCACGAAGCTGCGCAGCCGACCGTCGTGCGCGAACAGGTGCCGCTTGAGCCCGGTGTGCTCGCCTGCGAGCTGCTCCAGCAGCTCGCAGACGTTCGCCCCTTCCAGCTCGAGCGCGTCGCGACCGCCCACGTAGGAGCGCAGCGGCGTGGGAATCAATACGGTCACTGCCATACGGCCTTCCGTTCCTCGATGGTGATGGACTCCTCCGCGAACGTCGCGCAATCGTCCGCCAGGACCCAGCTCTTCGGGTCGCCGGCGCGCCCGGCGCCGACCCCGACGATGACGTACGAGAGCCACGGCCACGCATGCTCGCGGTCGAATGCCGAGGGAGCGGGGGCGTGGTCGGGATGCGAATGGTACACCCCGATCACCTCGAGCCCGTCGCGATCCAGGCGCTCCTGCGCGCGCCGGAACGACACCGGGTCGATCAGGTAGCGGTTGCGCGCCGAGTCGGTCCGTTGGTTGGCGAGGGGGACGAGTTGCAGCGCGACCTTGCGGTCGCCCTCGACCGCTCCGCCGATCAGCCCGCACGCCTCGGCCGGGTAGTCCGCCTCGCCGTGGCGGCGGATCGCCACCAGCTGTCGAGCGTCGAGCACCAGGGTCATCGACGCTCCCCGGAGAGCCGTCCCTGCTCGCTCAAATAGCGGTCCCCGGAGTCGGGGGCGATCACGACAACCAGGGCGGACGAAGTCAATCGCAGCCGCTCCGCCGCCACGATTGCCGCACCGGTCGACCAGCCCACGAACAAGCCCGCCTCCTTCGCCAACCGTCGGACTGCGTCCTCCGCCTCCTCCGTCCGCACGAATTCCGTCCGATCCGCCACCCGAGGGTCGTAAATGCCCGGCACGATCGCCGTGGCGAGGTGCTTCAGGCCCTCCAGCCCGTGAAACGGGCCGTCGGGCTGCACCGCGATCAGCTCGATACCGTCGTTCCGTTCCTTCAAACGCCGCCCGGTTCCCATCACGGTCCCGGTCGTCCCCAGCCCGGCCACCAGGTGGGTGATCCGCCCGCCGGTCTGATGCCAGATTTCCTCGGCCGTCGTCAGGTAATGCGCCCGCGCATTGGCCGGATGGTTGTATTGATCCGCGTACCAGTAGCGCTCCGGTTGCGCCGCGGCGAGCTCCTGCGCCCGCCGGATCGCCCCATCCGACCCGTCGAGCGGGTCGGTGAAGACCACCTCGGCGCCGTAGGCCTCGAGCAGCGCCTTGCGCTCCGCGCTCGCGTTTGCGGGCACGCACATCGTGACCCCGATGCCCGCCGCGGCCCCGAGCATCGCGTACGCGATGGCCGTGTTACCGCTGGACGCGTCCAGCAGGCGCTTGGCCGGCAGCTCGCCCCGCGCGATGCCGTCGCGCAGGATGAACAGGGCGGGGCGGTCCTTCACCGAGCCGCCGGGGTTGAGCCACTCGCACTTCAAGTAGAATGGCGGACGGGCGGACGGGCGGACGGGCGGGACCGGAATCAGCGGCGTATTCCCGACCAAGCTCCACAGGGCCGGCTCGGTGAACGTCGTTCGGTCCGCCTGACCGCCTGACCGCCTGACCGCCGTTCTCATTCCGCTCCCTTCGCGATCGGCGCGCCGACCAGATTGCCCCACTCCGTCCAGGAGCCGTCGTAGTTGCGCACCTTCTTTGCGCCGAGCAGGTACTTGAGGGCGAACCAAGTGTGACTCGAGCGCTCGCCGATGCGGCAGTAGGCGATCACCTCGCTCTTTCCGTCGATCACCTTGGCGCCCTTGTACAGTTGCACCAGCTCGTCGTACGGCTTGAACGTGCCGTCCGTCGCGACCGCTTTGCTCCAGGGAATGTTCTTGGCGCCGGGAATGTGTCCCGCGCGCTGAGCCGTCTCGGTCATGCCCGGGGGCGCGATGATCTCGCCCACGAACTCAGGCGTGGACCGCACGTCCACCAGGGCGACCTTCT
>QHTP01000082.1 GCA_003220855.1 Gemmatimonadota bacterium | reverse complement strand
GTGAGCTTCGCCTACGGGTTCGGACTGCTCGCCACGGCGCAAACCGGGACACCGACGACGCTGGACTGCACCGCACCACCAGTGGACGAGCCGCCCGAGGTCGCGTTTTTTGTTCGGCTGCAGCTCGAGTACAACGGGATCATTCAAACGTTGGCGGCCGCACACGGATGGGCCTTCAGCGACAGCGTGAACACCACGCTCGACTCGTTGGCGGGCGTCCCCAACCAGTTTGCGCCGTTCCCGAACACGGCCGCCGCCTGCAGTGGCTCCCCGTTCGGCCTCGCCTTCAGCTGCGACGGCATTCACCCCAGCCAGGCGACCCAACGCCTGATCGCGCGAAAGCTCGTCCGGGCGATCAACGAGAAGTACGGCTCCGCTATCCCCCCCGTCCCCTGACCACGAACCCGGCCAGCGCAGGGGGGTAGCGAACACGGCATCCGCCTCCTGGTGGATGCCGTTTTCTCAATGCGAACGTTCCGGCTCGTTCTCGCTCTCGTGGGCCCCGCCGTAACCGGCGGGGCTAACGTCGCCGCCCAGGCCGTCGAGCGCACCGACGCCCCGGACCGCGGCATCCTCCGGGTGACGTTCGATCCACGCATCATGACGTGGAACGACGAGTTCACCGATGCGGGACGCCGCGGGCTCGGTTTCGGTCTCACGGGGGACAGCGTGGGCAGCCGCTACATCCCCGTGTTGGGCCAACTCGAACAGAACGTGCGGACCGTGACTGGCGACCTGGTTCCCGTCATTCAGCCGCAGCGCCTGGGCCACGGCGATCAGACGCCACTGCTGCCCCGCTTCGTGGCGAGTCTCGGGGCCGGCCTGTTGAGCGTGCGCCAGGAGCGCCGCACCTACCCCATCACCGCCGAGCTCGGCGTCACGAGCCGCCTCTCGGTGAGCCTGACGGTGCCGATCGTGCGGGTCGCGACGCGGGCCGCGCTGCAGCTTTCGAGCAAGGGCGCCAATCTCGGCGTGAACCCCCTCGTGCTGAACACGCCCGGGGCACGAGGGACGGACTCGGCCTTCTTCGCGCAATTCGACACCGCGTTGAGTCGCCTCGACCAGCAGGCCGCGGGATGCACGCCTCCACCTTCGCCGTGTGCGGCGCGCGACAGCGCCGCGCGCTGGCTGGCCGTCCGCGATGCGTTGCACAGCTCCGTGTACGGTCGGGGGCAGACCGGTTCGCCGTTCCTGCCGCTCGATTCCTCGACTGCGGGCCGGGCCATCGACAGCGCCGTCGCCCGGATCCAGCACGGCCTGAGCATCACGTTCGGGATCGCCGGGTTCGATACCACGGTCGCGCTGGCGGCGGACACGCTCACCGGTCCCGCATTCGAGCAGGTGCTTCTGAATCCCGATCCGAACGGGTTCGGGTATGCCACCGTACCGTTCCAGAAGAACTTCCGCTACCGCCTGGGCGACGTGGAGCTCGCCGCGAAGTACCGGCTCCTGACCGGTGCTCACTACGCCGCCGCCGTGCAGGCGCTGGTGCGCCTACCGACGGGAGCGAAGGATTCGGCGAACGACTTGCTCGTGCAGTGGGTCGGCGATCACCAGCTGGATCTCGAGGGGGGGCTGACGCAGGAGCTGTCAGCCGGGCCACTCTGGCTCAACGTGGCCGTGCGCGGCGGGATCCAGCGGCCGGGGACGCGGGTGCGCCGGGTCGCGCCGTGGGACGCGTTTCTGGTCCCGGGCGCGGCCACGGCGGACCTGCGCTGGGATCCCGGGGACTACGTCGGCGTAGACGTCGCACCGCTCGTGCGGCTCGCGCCGGAATTCGCGGCCGGGTTCACGGCGGGCTACTTCTCGAAGGCCCGCGATCACTACGTATTTCTATCGTCGCAGGACTCGGTCGATCTCGCCACCCGCCTGGGGGTTCCGACCGCGGCCAGCGTGCTCGACGCTGGGACCGCGCAGCGCTCGCTCCGCCTCGGCTTCGCGGTGACGTACCACGCCCCCAATGTCGAGGGAGGATTCTCGATCGAGCAGACCGTCAGCGGCGCCGGGCTGGTCCCCGGGGTGACGCTGTATCGGCTCGTGCTCCGGACGACGCGGAAGCTTTTCTGAGCAGCTCGGCCGCATGGCCCAGCGCCGTCTCCATGTCGGGATCGCCCAGCATGCGCGCCAGCTCGCGCGTGCGCGCCTCCCCGGTGACGGTCCGCACGTCGCTCGTCGCGACACCGCCGCGTGCCCCCTTGGCCACGACCAGCTGATGGCGGGCATACGCCGCGATCTGGGGAAGATGCGTGATGACAAGTGCCTGGCGGCGCTCGTCGCGCGTCACCGCCGCCAGCGCCTCGCCCACGCGCCCGCCCACCTCCCCGCCGATGCCCTGATCCACCTCGTCGAACACCAGCGTCGGCACGGCATCGTGCTCCGCCAGCACGACTTTGAGCGCTAGCATGAGACGCGATAGCTCGCCCCCCGAGGCGACCTTGGCGAGGGGACGCGCGTCGAGTCCCATATTCAACTGCACATCGAAGCTGACGTCCTCGGCGCCGTCGGCGTGGTGCGTGGTGCGTGGTTGCAGCCGCACCGTGAATTGGCCGCCCGGCATGCCGAGCGCCGGCAGCAGCTGATTGACGGCCTGCGTCAGGCGGCCGGCGCCTTCCGTTCGCTCGGCGGTGAGCGCCGCGGAGGCGCGCGCCAAGTCGGCCGTGGCCGTCGAGCGCTGCTCGGCGATCTCGCGGAGATCCAAGTCCGCGGTGTCGAGCAGCTCGAGCTCACGGGCGGCCCGGTCCCGGGTGGCCAGCACGTCGGGGAGCGTGGGGCCGTACTTTTGCGTGAGGCGGAACAGCGCATCGCGACGCTGTTCGACCGTCGCGAGCCGGCCGGGATCGCCCTCGATACCGGCGCCGTAGTCGCGCGCCGCCTGCGCCAGCTCCTCCACGTTGGCGAACGCGCCGTCCACCAGGGCCCGCCACCGCTCGACCGACGGGTCGAGCTTCACCAGGCTCGCGAACAGCTTCGCCGCGCGGGACAGGCCCGCCGCGTTGACCGTTTCGAGCGCCTGCTCCAGCTCACGCGACAGCCTGCCCAGCTCGTCGGCGTGCGCGAGACGCTTGGCCTCCGTTTCGAGCGCCTCCGTCTCGCCGACTCGGGGCGCGGCGCGCGAGATCTCCTCCACCACGTGGCGGAGGTAGTCGGCCTTGCGCTGCACCTCATCGCGCTTCGCAAGCAGTCCTGCTTCCCGCTGCTCGAGCTCCCGCAAGCGCGCATGCGCGTCGCGCACCGCGGACCGCTCCACGGCAGCCGTGGCGTAGAGGTCGAGGATGTCGCGCTGCGCGTCGGACTTGAGCAGCGACTGCGTCTCGTGCTGCCCGTGCAAATCGACCAGCAACGCGCCGAGCTGGGTCAGGATGCCCACCGTGGTCGGGCTGCCGTTGACCCAGGCGCGGGATCGCCCCTCCCCCGTGATTTCCCGCTTCAGCACGAGCCTGCCGTCGTCCACCTCCACCCCCAGGGCGGCAAAGGGCGGCAAAAGGCGGGAGAGGGCGGTAGTGGTGAATTCGAAGGCGCCTTCGATCACCGTCTTCGCGGCGCCAGGCCTGACCATATCGGCCGAAGCGCGCTCGCCGAGCAAGAGGGCGAGCGCATCGACCAGCATGGATTTTCCAGCGCCGGTCTCGCCGGTGAGGACGTTCAAGCCAGGAGTGAGGGATAGGGTGACGTCGGCGATGACGGCGAGGTCGCGGACTCGCAGCTCCGTCAGCACTACTTGCGCTCGCGGTCGGAGAGGTCGCCCCACTGCAGCTTCTTGCGCATGCGGGCGAAGAAGCCCTCGGGTCCGAGCCGCACGAGCAGCACCGGCTGCTCGGCGCGCTTGATCACCAGCCGCTCACCGGCCTGCATCGTGGTGCCAACCTGCCCGTCGAAGGACACGAGCACCTCCTCCGTCCAGGGGGGGATCGGCTCCACGGTAACGCTGGCCTGGGAGGGGACGACCAGCGGGCGCACGGCGAGCGTGTGAGGACAGATGGCCGCGACGACGATGGCATCGACCCCGGGGACGACGATCGGGCCCCCGGCCGAGAGGGCGTACGCCGTCGAGCCGGTGGGCGTCGCCACCACGATGCCGTCCGCCGAGTACTGGCCCACCTCGTCGCCGTCGACCGAGACGCGCAGCCGGATGACCCGCGCCACGCCGCCCTTGTGGACGACCGCGTCGTTCAGGACCACCGGCTCGGGACGGCTCTTGCCCTGCTTGTCCAGGATGAACGGCGCGAGGGCGAGGCGCGACTCGGTGGCGTACGCCCGTCGCACCAGGACGTCGAGCGCCCAGTCGAGCGTCTGCGCGGTGGCGGTGGTGAGAAAGCCGACGCGCCCCAGGTTCACGCCGAGAATAGGGGTGCGGGCTCCGTCGAGGCTGCGCGCGCCCCGCAGCAGCGTGCCGTCGCCGCCCAGGGTGACGAGACACTCGAGCTGGGGCGCGCTGTGCAGCGGGGCGGGCGGGGGCTCGGGCCACAGCCCCGCGATGTGCTCCTCGGTAAACAAGGTGAGACCGAGCCGGGGCGCGACCTGCGCGAGATGCGCGAGGATGGTCTTGAGATCGCGGTAGCTCGGGTTGCCGACGACCCCGACGTTCATGAGTGCGCGGGCGATGCCTCCGCCGCGAGCGCGCGCACCCGGGCCGCGATCGCGCTCCCCGTGAGGCCGACCTCCGCGAGCTGCTGAGCGCGCGGCGCGTGCTCGTAGGTGCGGTCGGGTGCGCCGAGCAGCCCGACGCGCACCTCCGGGGCGAGCGTCGCGACGAGCCCCGCCAGGTGGGCACCGAAACCGTTGGTCACGGTCCCGTCCTCCACCGTGACGAGGAGGCGATGGTCGCGCAGCAGGCCGTCCAGCAGGTCGCGGTCCACCGGCTTCACGAAGCGGCAGTTCACCACGGTGACATCGAGGCCGTCAGCGGCGAGCAGCTCGGCGGCGGCGAGCGCCGGCTGGCACATGGCGCCGACCGCGAGCAGCGCGCACTCCCGGCCCTTGCGCAGCACTTCCCACGTGCCGTACCGGATGGGCGCCACCTCGGCGGCGGGAGGCGCCTCCCCCGGCGCCCGGTCGCGCGGGTAGCGGATCGAGAACGGTCCGTCGGCGTGCTCCAGAGCGCAGCGCAGCAATCCGATCAACTCACCGCTGTCTTTGGGGGCGGTTACGGTCATGTTCGGGACCGCGAGCAGGTAGGCGATGTCGTACAGGCCCATGTGCGTCTGGCCGTCCTCGCCGACCATGCCGGCGCGGTCGAGACAGAACACCACGGGGAGGCGCTGGATGGCCACGTCGTGGATGATGCTGTCGTAGGCGCGCTGCAGGAACGTGGAGTAGATCGCGACCACCGGGCGGATGCCCTGCGTGGCGAGGCCCGCGGCGAATGTGACGGCGTGCGCTTCCGCGATGCCGACGTCGAAGAACCGATCGGGCCACTTTTTCTGGAACACGCCCGTTCCCGTGCCCGATGGCATGGCGGCGGTGATCGCCACGAGCTTGGGGTACTCGCCGGCGAGCTGGGCCAGCGCTTCGCCGAACACCGCGGTCCACTGCGGCGGCCCCGCTTTGACGGGCCGCAGCTCGCCCGTGACGGGGTCGTACGGCGCCCGGGCGTGATACTTCTCCCTGTCGGGCTGCGGCAGGGGGAACCCTTTGCCTTTTTCGGTAATGACGTGGACCACACGCGGGCCCTTGAGCGTCTTCACGATTTCCAGCGTTTGCACCATTTGCGCGACGTTGTGCCCGTCGATCGGCCCG
>QHTP01000081.1 GCA_003220855.1 Gemmatimonadota bacterium | reverse complement strand
CGCGAGCAGAACGACCATCTGATCGAGCGGGTGGGTGCGACGCTGCGCGCGATGATGCCGTGGTCGGAAGAAGGCAAAGCGGCGGGACTCGGGACTCGGGACTCGGGACTCGGGAAGGAACCTCGAGCCCCGAACCCCGAGTCCCGAGCCCCGAGTCGCGAATCCCTGCGGGCATGACTCCCCGCACCCTGTTCGCGAAGGTCTGGGACACGCACGTGGTCCACCGGCTCCCCGACGGGCCGGAGCTCTTGTACGTGGACCTGCACCTGGTCCACGAGGTGACCTCCCCCCAGGCGTTCGAAGGGCTGCGGCTCGCGGGACGCCGGGTGCGGCGACCCGAGCTGACGGTCGCGACCGTGGACCACAACGTGCCTACCGACGATCGCGCCCTGCCGATCGCCGACGCCCTGGCCGCGCGCCAGGTCGGCGCGCTCTCGGCCAATGCGCGCGAGTTCGGTATCGAGCTGTTCGACCTCGCCTCCCCCCGCCAGGGCATCGTGCACGTCATCGGTCCCGAGCTGGGTCTGACGCAGCCGGGGATGGTCATCGTGTGCGGCGATTCACACACATCCACCCACGGCGCGTTCGGGGCGCTCGCCTTCGGCATCGGGACGAGCGAGGTCGAGCACGTGCTCGCGACCCAATGCCTCGTCGTCATGCGACCCAAGACGATGGAAGTCCGGTTCGACGGAGCGCCCGCCCCCGGAGTCACCGCTAAGGACCTGATCCTCGCCCTGATCGGGCGCATCGGGACGGCCGGGGCCACCGGTCACGTGATCGAGTACACCGGCGAGGCGATCCGTGGGCTCTCGATGGAGGGCCGCATGACGGTGTGCAACATGTCGATCGAGGCGGGCGCGCGGGCCGGGATGATCGCGCCCGACGAAACGACCTTCGCCTACCTCGCCGGGCGCCCCCGCGCGCCCGAGGGCGAGCGACTCACGCGCGCGGTGGCGCGCTGGGGCCGGCTCCGGAGCGACGACGGCGCGACCTACGATACGCGGGTGACGCTCGACGCGAGCGCCGTCGCGCCGCAGGTGACCTGGGGGACGAACCCCGGCATGGTGGCGGACATCACGGGGCGCGTCCCCGATCCGGCGGGCTGCGCTACGGCCGCCGAGCGACAGGCGGTCGAGCGGGCGCTTGCCTACATGGACTTGCAGCCGGGTACCCCACTCGAAGGGTTAGCGATCAACCGCGTGTTTCTCGGCTCGTGTACCAACGCACGGATCGAGGATCTGCGGAGTGCGGCCGGGGTGGTGCGGGGTCGACGCGTGGCCGCGGGGGTTCGCGCGCTGGTGGTGCCCGGGTCGCAGCAGGTCAAAGCGCAGGCGGAAGCCGAGGGACTGGACCGCGTGTTCCGCGCGGCGGGGTTCGAGTGGCGCAACTCGGGATGCTCGATGTGCCTTGGCATGAACCCGGACATCCTGGCGAGCGGCGAGCGCTGCGCCGCGACGTCGAACCGCAATTTCGAAGGCCGCCAGGGGCGCGGCGGCCGCACGCACCTGATGAGTCCCGCCATGGCGGCCGCCGCCGGGATCGCCGGACACCTGGTCGACATCCGGAGCTGGACGTGACGCCCTTCGTCCGGCACGACGGCCGGGTCGCGGCCCTGCCGCGCGTCAACGTCGACACCGACCAGATCGTCCCGAAACAGTTTCTCAAGCGCATCGAGCGCACCGGATTTGGCCCGGTGTTGTTCCACGACTGGCGCTACCGCTCCGACGGCTCGCCCGATGTCGCGTTCGAGCTGAATCAGCCAGCCGCCACGGGGGCGACCGTTCTGCTCGCGGGCGCGAACTTCGGCTGTGGCTCGTCGCGCGAGCACGCCGTCTGGGCGCTGCGCGAGTACGGCTTCCGCGTCGTCATGGCGGAATCGTTCGCCGACATCTTCTACGCGAACTGCTGCCAGAACGGGTTGCTCGCGGTGCGCCTGGTGCCGGGGGAGATCCGCGAGCTGTTCGCCCGCCACACACGCGCCGCGGGCCGGTACGATGTGGTCGTCGATCTCGAGGCCCAGACCGTGGTCGACGACGCCGGCTTCCGGGCCGCGTTCAGCATCGCCCCGTATCACCGCGAGATGCTGCTCCGCGGGCTCGACGAGATCGGACGCACACTCCTAGCGGAGGCCCACATCGCTTCATTCGAACGCGGAAGGCGGAACGCGGAACTCGGAACAGAAGAGCGAGCGTCGGACCTCACTGTTCCGCGTTCAGGCGAGGGAGACGTGGCATGAAGGAGTACCAGATCGCTGTCCTCCCCGGCGACGGGATCGGGCCGGAGGTCACGGGCGAGGCGGTGCGCGTGCTACAGGCCGCGGGCGAGCGATTCGGGCTGCAGTTCGCGATGAGTCAGTACGCGGTTGGAGCGGCGGGCGTCGCGGCGGCGGGCGATCCGCTGCCGCCCGAGACCCGGGCGGCGGTCACGCAGGCCGACGCCGTGCTGCTGGGCGCCGTCGGCGATCCGTCGCTCGATCATGCGCCGCGCAAGCTGCGGCCCGAATCCGGCTTGCTCGCGCTCCGCAGCCTGCTCGCCGTGTACGCCAATCTGCGGCCCGTCACGACCAACCCGGCGCTGGCCTTCTGCTCGCCCTTGAAGCCGGAGCACCTGGCGGGTGTGGACATCCTCATCGTGCGCGAGCTGGTGGGAGGACTGTACTACGGCGAGCCGCGCGGCAAGGACAATGGGGCCGCGGTGAACACCCTGCGCTACACCGAGGCCGAAGTGGAGCGCGTGGCACGCGTGGCGTTCGGGGCGGCGCGGCGCCGGCGCCGGCGCCTGCTCTCGGTCGACAAGGCCAACGTGCTCGAGACGTCGCAGCTGTGGCGCGAGACGGTGACGCGCGTGGCGGTGGACTACGCCGATGTCACGCTGGAGCACGCCTATGTGGATTACGCCGCGATGCGGCTCGTCACCGACTCCGCCGGCATCGACGTGCTGCTCACGGAGAACATGTTCGGGGACATCCTGAGCGACGAGGCCGCGGTGCTCGCGGGATCGCTCGGGCTCTTGCCGTCCGCGTCACTGGGCGATGGTCCGGGGTTGTTCGAGCCGATCCACGGCTCGGCACCGGCGTTGGCTGGCAAGGACGTGGCCAACCCAATCGGGGCGATCGCGTCGGCGGCCATGCTATTGCGCTACGGACTCGGGCTGGCGGAGCCCGCCACCGCGGTGGAGCAGGCGATCGCCGCCGCGCTGGAGCAGGGGGCGCGCACGCGCGATATCGCCCGCCCCAGCGACCGCATGATCGGGACGCGCGAGATGGGCGCCTGGATCGCGGAGCTGGTGCGGTCGCCCGCGAGACGGCCGCTTTCGCTGGTCAGATAGTTCCCCCTCTCCACGGAGTGGCGAGTGGGTCAGGGGGTGAGGACTAGGTCGGTCACGGCGCCGAGGCTCGCGCTCGACACCAGCTTCGCGTACTTCGCGAGTACGCCCGTCGTATAGCGCGGCGCGGGCGGCGTCCACGCCGCGCGCCGTCGCCCCAGCTCCGCCTCCGGAAGGTCCAGCTCGAGCCGCCGCCGCTCGGCGTCGATCGTGATCGGATCGCCGTCGCGCACCAGGGCGATGGTCCCGCCCACCGCCGCCTCGGGGGCCACGTGCCCCACCACCAGGCCGTACGTCCCGCCCGAGAACCGCCCGTCCGTGATCAGCCCGACCTTGTCGCCCAGCCCGGCGCCGATGAGCGCCGACGTGGGGGACAGCATCTCGCGCATGCCCGGTCCCCCCTTGGGACCCTCGTACCGGATCACGAGGATGTCACCCGGCTTGATGCGACCCGCGAGGATCGCGGCGAGCGAGTCTTCTTCGCAGTCGAAGACGCGCGCCGGGCCCGTCAGCTTCAGGTGTTTGATCCCCGTGATCTTCGCGACGGCGCCTTCGGACGCCAGGTTGCCGCGCAGCACCGCGAGGTGTCCCTGCGCGTAGAGCGGCCGGCCCCACGGCCGGATCACGTCCTGATCGCCGCGCGGGTCGTCCGGCACGTCCCGCAGCACCTCTGCGACGGTCTGGCCGGAGACCGTCGCCGCGTCACCGTGCAGCGCACCGTGCGCCAGCAGGATCTTCATCACCTGCGGCACGCCTCCCGCTGCGTGCAGGTCGGTGGTCACGAATCGGCCCGACGGCTTCAGATCGCACAACACCGGCACCCGCGCTCGCACCGTCTCGAAATCGTCGAGCGTGAGCGGGACGCCCGCGGCCCGCGCAATGGCGAGCAGGTGCAGCACGGCGTTGGTCGAGCCGCCCAGCGCCATGACGACCGCGATGGCGTTCTCGAACGCGGCACGCGTGAGGATGGCGCGCGGCCGTCGGTCGTGGCGCACCGCGTCCACGAGCACCTCGGCGGAGCGCGCGGCGCTGTCGCCCTTCTCGCCGTCCTCGGCGGCCATGGTGGACGAATACGGCAGGCTCATGCCCATCGCCTCGATGGCCGAAGACATGGTGTTCGCCGTGAACATGCCGCCGCACGCGCCCGCGCCCGGGCAGGCCCGGCGCTCCACCTCGAGCAGATCGGCTTCGGAGAGTCTCCGCGCGCTGTACTGACCGACCGCCTCGAACGCGCTGACGACGGTCAGATCCTGTCCTTTGTAATGTCCCGGCTTGATCGTGCCGCCGTACACGAACACCGCCGGGATGTTCAGGCGCGCGATGGCGATCAGCGCCCCCGGCATGTTCTTGTCGCACCCGCCCACGGCGAGTACACCGTCCACGCACTGGGCATTGCACACCGTCTCGATCGAGTCGGCGATCACCTCGCGCGAGACGAGGGAGTACTTCATGCCCTCCGTGCCCATGGAGATGCCATCGCTCACGGTGATCGTGCCGAAGGTCTGCGGCATGCCGCCGGCGGCGCGCACGGCGGCCTCGGCGCGCAGGGCCAGGTCGTTGAGCTTGGCGTTGCAGGGCGTGATCGTGCTGTGCGCGTTCGCGATGCCGATGATCGGCTTCGTGAAGTCCTGATCGCCGAACCCGACGGCGCGCAGCATGGCGCGGTTGGGCGTGCGCTCCACGCCCGCCGTGATCGTGCGGCTGCGGAGAGGACTCATCGGCTCATCGCTCGCTCCACCTCGTTCAGGTGCGGGTCGATCTCGACCGGCCGGTTGGCGTGCGGCGGCGCCGGATCGCGCTCCTGGTGGTAGTGGGTCACACTCGCGGGATCCTTGAGGACGTGTCCCGTGAGGACCGCCACGACCCGCTCTCCGGCCTTGATGATCCCGTCGCGCGCCAGGCGCCGCGTGCCCGCGATGGCCGCCGCGCTCGCGGGCTCGCAGCCGATGCCGGCCCCGTCGACCACCGCCTTCGCCTCGAGAATCTCATCGTCGGGCACGGCGATCACGACGCCGTTGGTGTCGCGCATGGCGCGGACCGCGCGCTCGTACGACACCGGGTTGCC
>QHTP01000080.1 GCA_003220855.1 Gemmatimonadota bacterium | reverse complement strand
CGGCCGCGTACACGGCGTCTTTTTCGACAACACCTACCGATCGACGTTCGACATCGGCAAAGAGAGTCGCGCCTACTACGACTTCGGGGCCGAGGGGGGCAAGCTCGACTACTACGTCATCGCCGGCCCGAGCCCGGCCGACGTGCTGGCCCGCTACAGCGACCTCACCGGCCACATGCAGCTGCCGCCGCTCTGGGCGGTGGGGTACCAGCAGTGCCGCTACAGCTACTATCCCGACAGCACGGTGCGCGCAATCGCGCGGGAGTTTCGCAGCCGCCGCATTCCCGCCGACGCGGTGTGGTTCGACATTCACTACATGAAGGAATACCGGGTCTTTACCTGGGACCACGACCGCTTCCCGGCTCCCGACCAATTGCTCGCCGATCTCGATCGCGCTGGGTTCGCCACCGTGGCGATCGTCGATCCGGGCGTGAAGCGGGATCCCGGCTACTCCGTGTACGACGACGGCGTGGCGCGGGACGTCTTCGTGCACAGGCCCGATGGATCCCTGTTCGTCGGTCCGGTATGGCCCGGGCCCGCGGTGTTCCCCGACTTCACCCGGGCGAGCGCGCGGGCGTGGTGGGCCGATCAGATCGCGCGATTTAGCTCCGCCGGTCTCACCGGCATCTGGAATGACATGAACGAGCCGTCGGTGTTCAATGTCGCGTCGGCCACCATGCCGGATGACGTGCTCTTCGCGAACGACGGACAGCCGGGTAACCACGCCCAGGATCACAACGTGTACGGGCAGCAGATGTCGCGCGCCACGCGCGACGGGCTGCTGAAGCTGCGGCCGCGCGAGCGACCGTTCGTGCTGACGCGCGCGACCTACGCGGGCGGGCAGCGCTACGCCGCCGTTTGGACCGGTGACAACACGGCGGACTGGCAGCACCTGAGCGACGGCATCACCACCCTGCTCGGCATGGGGATCTCGGGGTATCCGTTCGTCGGCAACGATATCGGTGGCTTCGCGGGACGCGGCTCGGCCGAGCTCTGGACACGCTGGGCCGAGCCGGCGGCGTTCTTTCCGTTCATGCGCGGCCACGCCGAGTTTTCGACCCCGCCCAAGGAGCCGTGGGCGTTCGGCGAGCCGTGGGAGACCTACAACCGACGCGCGATCGAGCGGCGCTACACGTACCTGCCGTACATCTACAACGCGTTCTACGAGAGCTCGCACAGCGGGATGCCCATGATGCGCGCGCTGGTGCTCGAGTCCCCCGACGATCCCGCGACGTACAACCTCTCCAGCGAATTCTTGTTCGGCCACGACCTACTCGTGGCGCCCGTGCTCGCGCCCGGTGACAGCGGCCGTAACGTGTATTTCCCTCAAGGCACGTGGTACGATGCCGAGCGTCTGAAGGAGTTTGCGGGAAGGAAGTGGACGGCGGTGCCGGCGGCGATCGATGCGCTGCCCCTGTTCGTGCGGGAGGGGGCGATCCTGTTTCGCGCACCGGTCATGCAGACGACGCGCGACTGGGTCACGGCGCCGCTCAGCTTCGAAGTGTTCGCCCAATCTGCGACCAGTCGCACCTACTACGAGGATGACGGCAAGTACGACGGCGCATCGTCCGTCCGCGAGGTGCGGTACACGCCTGATGCGTCAGGCGCGACGTTTCATCTGAGCGCCGCGCGCGGCGCCTATCAGCCGCAGCATCAGGCCAACCTCGTGGTCATTCATTTCGCTCGCCGTCCCCAGCAGGTGGTGTGGCGCAGCGGCAATCAGGAGCGGCCGCTCGCCGATTGGACCTTCGATGAGCCGACGCAGACCTTGACGGTCCGGTTCCCGCAGGCGACGGAAGAGGCTGAGTTGGTGTTGCGGTGGTGAGTTAGCCCCGGTATGACATCCGTCGCCTCTCCCCGCGTCGTGAACATCGAAGACCTGCGCCTGCTGGCGCGGCGCCGCCTCCCCAAGGTGGTCTTCGACTACCTGGATGGCGGCGCTGAAGGCGAGGTCACGCTGCGCGAAAACCGCCGCGCTTTCGACGCGGTGACCTTCCAGCCGCACCACGCGGTGAGCGTGTCCGGCGTCGATCTGCGCACCGCGGTGCTGGGCAGCGAACTCGCCTTCCCCCTGCTGCTCGCGCCGGTCGGGTACAGCCGGCTGATGCATCCCGCCGGCGAGCGCGCCGCCGCCGGCGCCGCCGGCGCGGCGGGTGCCGCATACATCCTTTCCACCATGTCGGGGCACAAGCTCGAGGAGGTGAAGGCCGCCTCGTCGGGGCCCGTGTGGTACCAGCTCTATCTGATCGGCGGCCGGGACGCCGCCGAGGCGGCGATCGCGCGCGCCCGGGCCGCGGGGTACGCGGCGCTGGTCGTCACGATCGACACGCCCGTCGCGGGGCTGCGCGAGCGCGACGTCCGCAACGGCGTGGCCGAGCTCCTCGACGGCTCGTTCGGCGCGAAGCTCCCCTTCCTTCCCCAGCTGCTCGCCCGTCCCGCGTGGCTCGCCTCCTTCCTGCGGGACGGCGGCGTCCCCGCGTTGCCGAACGTCGTAGCGCCCGGCCAGGGGCCGATGCCGCTTGTGGACGTCACCACGGCGCTGGCCCGCGCCGCTGTGACCTGGGAGGACCTGCGCTGGCTGCGCGATGCCTGGCACGGACCGATGGTCGTCAAAGGGGTGCTGACGGGCGACGACGCCTGCCGCGCGGTCGACGCCGGCGCGGCGGCCGTCGTCGTTTCCAATCACGGGGGGCGCCAGCTCGACGGCGTCCCCGCCTCGCTGCGCGTGCTCCCGGAAGTCGTGACGGCCGTCGGCGGCCAGGCCGAAGTCCTGATGGATGGGGGCATCCGTCGCGGCAGCGACATCGTGAAGGCCATCTGCCTCGGCGCCCGGGCCGTGCTGGTCGGTCGCGCGTACGCCTACGGGCTCGCGGCCGCGGGCGAGGCGGGTGTCACCCGCGCGCTCGACATCCTGCGAGCCGACATGGAGCGAACCCTCAAGCTGCTGGGGTGCGCCACGATCAGCCAGCTGGATCGGTCGTTCGTGGATACGACGGCGTAGGTCCCCCGGCGGACGCCGCTGCGTGCTCGCGCGCGTGCGCCACCAGGTCCAGGCCGGTCTTCAATACGACGAGCAGCGCCAGTGCGAACACCGGCGAGCCCAACGCCTGAACCAGAACCCCCCCTCCCAGGATCACGACGTGGAGCACCATCACACGCCCGTACGGCCGCGTCATCAGCTTGGCCAGCTCGGCCGTGCGGTACTCGCCGGCTCCGATGTAGTTGAACGCAAACGACACGCCGTGACTCGCAGCCAGGGCCAGCGCAGCGGGCCAGATGCCGGCGCCTTGCACGGCGTGAAGAAATTCGGTCGGGCCCGGGAAACCGCGCTCGTGCATGCCGCCGAACAACGTCAGCACGAACACCCCGTGGACGGTCGTGAACATGCCGTAGTGCACGATGAAAAAGGGGATCATGCCCGCCTTCGCCACCCACATCAGCGGCGCTCCAGCCGAAGAACAACACGCCGGCAAGCGGCACCAGATTCGCCGCCACCAGCACGAGGGCGCTGGGGGACAGGCGCAGGCCGGCGACGACGGTCGCTGGCGTCGGGGTGAGGTTGGGCGGCGTCATGACGCTTGAACGATGGGTCCTGGAGGCGGCGGCGCCAAGGACTTGCCGGCCCGCCGGCACCCGAGGATCTTGCCCGGGTGAGTAACGTAAGTAACAACCTGGCCGTGGTGGGGCTGTCGGGCAGCCCGGCCGCGAGCTCCAAGTCGCGCGTGCTGGTGGAATACGCGCTGGCGCGGGCCGCGGGGCGCGGGGCTCGAGCCGAGCTCGTGGACCTGGCGGCGCTGCCCGCCGACGCGCTGCTGGGCCGCGGCTCGGCTCCCACCGTCGCGGCGGCGCTCGCCGCGGCGGCTCGGGCGCGCATCGTGGTGGCGGGCACACCGGTCTACCGCGCCACGTACAGCGGCCTGTTGAAGGTGTTCTTCGATCTGTTGCCGCCGGACGGCTTGCTCGGCAAGATCGGCATCCCGATCGTGACCGGTCACGATCGCGGCCACTCGCTCGCGGTGGATCACGGGCTGCGGCCCCTGTTCGCGAGTCTGGGCGCCACCGTGGTCGCGAGCGGCGTGTACGGCACGAGCGCCCAGTTCCAGGACGACAAGGCCGCACCCGAGTTGCTCCAGGCCGTGGATCGCGCGGTCGAGGAGGCGCTGGCCCTCGCCGGCGCCGGTAAGCCCTGAGGAGACCAGGACGTCACATGAGCGCCACGCCGCAACATCCCCTCGCGATCTATTACGAGCACCCCGACTGGTTCCGTCCCTTGTTTGACGAGCTGGATCGCCGGCGGGTGCCGTACGTACGCCTCGGCGCCGCGAGCCACCGGTTCGACACCGCAGACGGGCGACCGCCCTACTCGCTCGTCTTCAACCGGATGAGCCCGTCGGCGTACCTGCGAGGCGCGGGGAATGCGATCTTCTACACGCTGCATTACCTGGCCCATCTCAAGCGTCACGGCGTGCGCGTCATCAACGGCTACGACGCCTGGGTCACCGAGACGTCCAAGGCGCTGCAGCTGTCGTTGCTCGAGCAGCTGGGGCTGCCCTTCCCCGCGGCGCGGGTCATCAACCACGCGGCCCAAGCGCCCGAGGCGGCGCGCGGGCTGCGCTTTCCCGTCGTGCTGAAGCCCAACATCGGCGGCTCCGGCGCCGGCGTGCGCCGGTTCGAGACGCCCGAGCAGCTCGAGCAGGCGGCGCAGGCGGGGACGCTGGATTTGGGTATCGATCACACGACCCTGGTCCAGGAATACATTCCGGCCGCCGACCAGCGCATCACGCGGGTCGAGGTGCTGGGGGGGCGGTATCTGTATGCGATCCGCATCTACACCTCGGGCGAGAGCTTCAACCTCTGTCCGGCCGACGTGTGCCAGACCGTGGGCGGCGCCGAGCTGGTGCGCGGGGCGTGCCCCGTGGACGCGCCCAGGAACAATCTCCGGGTCGAGGGCTACACGCCGCCCCCGGAGATCGTGGCGCAGGTGGAGTGCATCATGCAGGCGGCGCACATCGACGTGGGAGGCGTGGAGTACATGATCGACGCACGCGACGGTCGGTTGTACTTCTACGACATCAACGCCCTGTCGAACTTCGTGGCCGACGCACCCCGCGTGGTGGGGTTCGATCCCTTCGCCCGCCTGGTCGATTACCTGGAACGGGAGGCCGTCTGACGATGCGCTTCGGCTACTGGCTCCCGGTGTTCGGCGGCTGGCTACGCAACGTCCCCGACGAAGGGATGGAGGCGAGCTGGGCGTACGTCCGCCGCCTGGCGCAGCGGAGCGAGGCGATCGGCTTCGACCTGACCCTGATCGCCGAGCTGAACCTCAACGACATCAAAGGACCGGAGGCACCGTCGCTCGATGCCTGGAGCACGGCGGCGGCGCTGGCGGCGGTGACCGAACGGCTCGAGCTGATGGTGGCCGTCCGGCCCACCTTCCACCTGCCCGCCCTGCTCGCGAAGCAGGCCGCGAACATCGACCACATCAGTGGCGGTCGGCTCACGCTGAACGTGGTGTCGTCCTGGTGGTCGGGTGAAGCCCGGCAGTACGGCGTCGCGTTCGACCAACACGACGCGCGCTACGCGCGGACTGCGGAGTGGCTCGAGGTCGTAACGGGGATGTGGTCGGCGCCGCGCTTCAGCTTCGCCGGTCAGTACTACCGGGTGGAGGACGCGCTGCTCGAGCCCAAGCCGCTGTCGCGCCCCCGCCCCACGCTGTACGCGGGGGGCGAGTCCGATGCCGCGAAGGATCTCATCGCGCGCGCATGCGACGCCTACCTGATGCACGGCGACCCGCCCGAGTGGATCGCCGCCAAGGTGGCGGACATGCGGGCGCGGCGTGAGCGCCTGGGGGGCGGCCTGCCCCCGCTCACGTTCGGGCTCGCCGCGTACGTCGTATGCGCCCGGTCGGAGGCGGCTGTACGACACGAGCTGGCGCGCATTACCGACGTGCGCCAAAGCGCCGCCGGGTACGCCAACTATCAGGACTGGCTCGCCAACACGCAGCTCGAGCAGCAGGTGAGCCTCGAGGACTACTCCGTGTCGAACCGGGGCCTGCGCGCGGGACTCGTGGGCACGGCACCGCAGATCGCCGAGCGCATCCGCGAGTTCGAGCGGGCCGGAGTGGATTTGCTGCTGCTGCAGTTCAGCCCGCAGTACGAGGAGATGGAGCGGTTCGCGGCCGAGGTGATGCCGCTCGTCGAGACCGTACCGGCAGGGCCGCACAGCTGACGGATCTGCGCCGCGTCTGACCCGCTGGCTGTTGCGTCGTCGCTACACCCCTCGCCGCTTGACAGAGTAGCCCGCACGTCCCCACCCTAGTTCTCCCAAGCAGCGCCATCGGCCCCGTTGCGCCCGCGATACGGCCAACGGGGCGTCGTGTCTTACAGCGAGGGCGAGCCATGGACGCGAAACAGTTGTTGGACAGTCTCGAGCAGGGCGTGGTGGCGATCGCGCCCGACTGGACGGTCGCCGCATGGTCCGCCACGGCCGCGCGCATCACCGGCCTTCCGGCCGAGCGCGTGCTGGGTCAGAGCTTCTGGGTCGCGTTCCCGGCGGCCAAGGCCACCCACATCGAGCGCGTGCTGCAGCAAGTGCTGCACGACGGCAAACCGCAGATGTATCTCGCGCCCGCGGCCGCGAGCGATTTCCCGGGGATGGTGTTCGAGACCCAGGTCAGCCGCGGGCCGCACAACCATCTCATCATGATGTTCCGGCAGGTGCGCGAGCAGCTCGACCCCGAATCGCGCGCCGCTCACCTGATGAGCGCGCTCGAGACCGAGCGCCGTCTGTACCTGCAGCTGTTCAGCTCGCTGCCCACTCCCGGCCTGGTGCTCACCGTGGACGGGCAGATCCTCGACGCAAATCCCGAAGGCGTCAAGCTGCTCGGCGCCGCCGATCCGGTGGCGTTGCGGGGGCGTCCCATGGGCGACTGGACGCCCGCCGCTCACCGCGCGCCTCTGGCCGCCGCCCTGCGGGAGGCGGTCACACAACGTCAGGAGCTCCGCCTCACGGTGGAGTATGCGGGGGAGCCGCCCCGCGACGTGCGCGCCGTGATCGTGAACGTGGATCCGATGCGCCAGTCGCCCAAGCTGCTGTTCCTCGCGCTGGACGTGTCGCGCGAGGCGCTGCTGCAGCAACGCCTGCTCCAGGCGGACCGGCTCTCCCAGCTCGGCGCGCTGGTGTCGGGGGTGGCCCACGAGCTGAACAATCCCCTGGCCGCGATCGCGGCGTTCGGCGAGGCCCTCGTGCTGGACCCCAGCCAGGCCGACGTCCAGGAGAGCGCGGAGGTGATCCGCAGTGAAGCGATGCGTGCCGGTCGCATCGTCCAGACGCTGCTCGACTTCGCGCGCCAGCGGCCGCGCGTGCAGACCGCCGTGGACCTGGGGGAGATCGCCGACCGCGTGCTCGCGTTGCAGCGGAGCGGGTTCAAAAAGGCACGCATCCGGGCCAGCGTATCCGTGCCGAAGGACGTCCCCGCCGTGGCGGGCGACCCGCAGGAGCTGCAGCAAGTGCTCTTGAACGCCGTCGTGAACGCGCGCCAGGCGATCGAGAACAGCGGCCGCCCGGGCCAGATTGGCATCGCCGCCCAGGTCACCGGCCAGCACGTCGTCGTGACCGTCGAAGATACCGGGCCCGGCGTGCCGGCCGACATCCTCGATCGCGTGTTCGAGCCCTTCTTCACGACCAAGGCGGATCAGGGCACGGGGCTCGGCCTGGCGATCAGCTTCGGCCTCGTGCGCGGGATGGGCGGCCGGATGTGGATGCAGAACGTGGAGGGCGGCGGGGCACGGCTCTCGTTCGAGCTTCCGGTGGAGGCGGGCGACGCGAGCGCGCGGTCCGCTGCCGACCCGGCGTCGGACAGCCGGCGCCTGTCGGTGCTGGTGATCGAAGACGAAGACAGCGTACGCCGCGCCATGGCGCTGCTCGCCAAACGGCTGGGGCACGAGGTGACCAGCGTGGGGCGGTTCGCCGACGCGACGGAGCGCCTGGCGGCGCCCAACGTCCACTACGACGCGCTGCTCGTCGACGTCCATCTGGACGACGAGCACACCGGCTTCGATCTGTTCGAGCGGCTGCGGGAGGAGGGTCGGGGGCGAGAACGGCACATCGTCTTCACCACCGGCGACTCGATCTCGCTGCATACGCGCGACGCGCTACAGCAGGCCGATCGGCCCGTGCTGCGCAAGCCGTTCAGCCTCGACGAGCTGCGCGAGATGCTCGAACGTGTGGCGGCGGGTTGAGGCGGGCGCTGCGAGTCTAGGCCGCCGCGACGACGGCGCGCGCGCGCGCGCGCTTGCGCGGCTGCGCGGCGCGCTGTGCGCGGTAGAATGCGACGGTTTGCCGGAGCCCTTCCTCGAACTCGACGACCGGCTCGTAGCCGACCAGGCGCCGTGCCTTAGCCAGCGCCGCGACGGAATCGCGGACCTCCCCCGCCCGTCCCTCGGTGTACAGCGGCGCGAGGGGAACGCCGGTCAGCGTGCGGACGTGGTCCCACAGCTGGCTCACGCTCACGCCCTTGCCGCACCCCACGTTGAACACCTGCCCCGCCACCCCCGCGGCGGGTGCCTCCGCCGCGAGCAGGTTGGCGTGCACGACGTTCGCGATGTACACGAAATCGCGCGTCTGACCGCCGTCGCCGAAGATCGTGGGGCGCTCGCCCGCCAAGGCGGTGGCGATGAAACGCGGCACCACCGCGGCGTACTGCGAGTTCGGGTCCTGGCGGGGCCCGAAGATGTTGAAGTAGCGCAGGACCACCGTCTCCAACCCGTAGGTCGCGTGGAAGGCGACGCAGTACTCCTCGCCGGCGAGCTTGGACGCCGCGTACGGCGACAGCGGCCGGGTCACGTGCTCCTCCGAGTTCGGCAGCGTGGCGGGGTTTCCGTACGCCGAGGTGGAGCCGGCGTATACCACCCGGTGCACGCCCTTTTCTCGCGCCGCGAACAATACGTTCAACGTGCCGGTCGCGTTCACTTGGTGGGTGACGAGCGGCTCGTCCACCGATCGCTGCACCGAAGTCACGGCGGCGTGATGCAGCACGCAGTCGACATGCTCCACCGCGCGGCGGCACGTGTTCAGATCGCTCACGCTGCCAC
>QHTP01000157.1 GCA_003220855.1 Gemmatimonadota bacterium | reverse complement strand
AGCTGACGCTGCAAACTCAGCATGCGCTGCTCGAGCGCCTGGCCGCGTGGGGCTTCCCGGTGGAGCCGCACCACACGCTGGTGCCCGACCTGGCGCACGCGCATTCGGACGTGGCGAAGCTCGAGGCGCTGCTGCCCGGGCTCGACTACGGCGCCGACGGCGTCGTGGTGAAAGTGAACCCGCTCCGGCTTCACGCCGAGCTCGGGACGGTGGGGGATCGCGAGCCGCGCTGGGCGGTGGCCCGCAAGTTCGCGCCCGAGGTGCGGATCACCAGACTCAAGGAGATCCGCATCAACGTGGGCCGCACCGGGGCGCTCAACCCATACGCCGTGCTCGAGCCGGTCGAGATCGGCGGCGTCACGGTCTCGACGGCCACGCTCCACAACTTCGACCTGATCGAGGCGAAGGACATCCGGGAAGGCGACTGGGTCGAGGTCACGCGCGCCGGCGAGGTGATCCCGCAGGTGCTTGGTCCCGTGCGCGAGCGGCGCACCGGACGGGAACGGAAGTTCAAACGCCCCGAGCGCTGTCCCGTGTGCGGATCGAAGGTCGAGTATCCGTCCGGCGAGGTGATGGCGTACTGCTCCAATGTCTCGTGCCCCGGGCGGATCCTCGAGAGCATCGTGCATTTCGCCTCGCGCGGCGCCATGGACATCCGCGGGCTGGGGTACGAGCGGGCGCGCGCGCTGCTCGAGGCAAAGCTGATCAAGGACGTGGCCGACCTGTACGAGCTGACGCCCGCGAAGCTGCTGACCCTCGAGGGATTCGCCGAGAAGTCGGCGCAGCAGCTGGTGGACGCGATCCAGGCGTCCAAACAGCAGCCGCTCTCGATCCTGCTCTACGCGCTCGGGATCCGTCACGTGGGTGCCCAGGGGGCGAAGCTCCTGGCCCGTCACTTCGGCACCATGAAAGCGCTCCGGAACGCCTCGGTGGAGGAGATCAGCCGGATTCGAGGCGTGGGCGATGCGATCGCCGAAGCGGTGGTTGGTTTCTACGACGAGGCCAAGAACCGTCGGCTGCTCGACCGGCTGGAGAAACTGGGGCTGAACTTCAAGGAGCCGACGGCGGGGGAAGCCGAGGCCCCCCTGGCCGGCCAGACCTACGTCGTGACCGGGACCCTGCCCTCCCTCTCCCGCGCCAACGCGGCGGAGCTGATCGAGGCGGCCGGCGGACACGTGACCGACGGCGTCTCGAAGAAGACGACGGCGCTGGTCGTGGGAGCCGACGCCGGCTCGAAGCTCGACAAGGCCAAGGCGCTCGGCGTCCCGCTCATCGATGAGGCGGAACTCTTGCGCCGTGCCCGCGCCAAACCCTAAGTTGGCGTCCCATATGAGCGCCCCGGTCCACCCCACCGCCGCGACCGATGGCCTCACCATCGGCCGCGGCGCCCTGCAGCAGCTCCACCGCAGTTTGCTCCGCGACGCCGCCGATGCCGCCATCCCCATCCTCCAGGAAGTCGGCTTCGCCGCGGGCGAGGGCATCTACCAGGCGTTTTGCGCCTGGCTTCCCCGGGAGGGCGGCGTGGCGCATCCCGCCGAGCTGGACGCCGGCCGGCTGAACGACGTGCTGTCCACCTTCTTTCAGGCCATCGGCTGGGGCGCCGTCAGCGTCGCGCCGTTCGGCAACGCGGCGCTGGTCGTGGATTCCATGGATTGGGCGGAAGCCGATCCCGGCAGCGCCGAGACGCCGATGTGCTTCTTTTCGTCCGGGATGCTCGCGGACTTCCTCGGCCGTCTGTCCGGCGAGCCGGTCGCCGTGATGGAAGTGGAGTGCCGGTCCCGTAACGACGGACGGTGTCGCTTCCTGTCGGCGTCCCCCGATACGCTCAACGCCGTCTACGCTCAGATGACCGAGGGACGGGACTACGCTGAGGTGTTGGGCGCCCGAGGCTAGGGCTTAGGACGGAGTCGCGTTACCGCCGGGCCACGCTCACGCCGTCGAGCAGCACCGACGGTGTGTAGCGCGCGCCCGTCCAACGCGCGTCGGCGCCGAAGCCACCCACGCGCTTCCACAGGTCGTAGGCGTTTCCCGCGATCGCAGCGTCCTTCACCCGGCCGCTGATCGCGCCGCGCTCAACCCGATAGGCGAGCGCGACCGGGTGACTGAATGCCCCTCCGATCACGTTGCCCTGGCCGACGCCGATGAGTTCGTCCACGAGCAGGCCGTCCCGCACGTCGCGCAGCAAACCTCCACCGAGCGCGTCGCCCCCTTCCCCCTTCTCCCTTCCCCCTTCGCCGAGCACGATGTTCGTGTACCCCGGCACGGGTTTTCCGAAGATCGTGCGCTGACCGTGGCCCGTGCTCTGGGTGCGGGCGCGCGCCGCCGTCTCGAGGTCGTAAATAAACCGTTCCACGACGCCACGTTGCACGAGGCACGTGGTCCCGGACGGGACGCACTCATCGTCGAGGGGTCGGGACGCGGCGCGACCGGCGCGCAACGGATCGTCGGTGAGCGAGAACCGGCTGTCGAACACCAGCTCGCCGACGCGCGCGGCCAGCGGCGAGATGCCCTGCAGCACTGCCTTGCCGGAGAGGGCCTGGGTGACGGGGAGCAGCAGCGCCGAGAGGCCGGCTGGCGTGAAGACCACGGGGAGCGCCCCGTCCGGCGGGGCCACCACGCGCAGCGCGTGCTCTAGCCGCAGGTTGACGGACTGGACCAGGGCGCCGAGCGCGTCGTCGCCGGGAAGGTCGGCAGCTTCGAAGACGTCGCCAATCGCCAGCACGTCGTCGCCCGCGATGCGCCACAACTCGGCGCTCACCCCGATCGCGGTGGAGCGATACGCCCCGGTGGCGCCGGCCGAGTTCGCGACCCGGGTCTCGGCGATTTCGCGCTCGATCGTGACGTTGACCCTGCAGCCCTCGCGCTCGAGCTGTTCGAGCAGCGAGCGCCCCATCGCCATCAGGCGGTCGAGTGAAGCGTCGGCGACGGGCTGGAAAAATGTGGCGACCGGGGGAGCGGAGGCCGGCGCCGGAAATGCCAGCGCGAGCTCTTCGCCCAGCTCGGCCGAGGCGAGCGCCCGGGTGAGAACATCGTCGGGGGAGGCGTCGACCGCCGTCGTCCCCGCGACGCCGACTCGTCCCCGATGCCGCACCCGCAGATTCACGCCCGCTTCCTCGGAGACGCCGGCGGCCTTGAGGCGACCCCACTCGAACGCGACCGAGGTGCGCTCCACCTGCCGCCACAAGGCGTCCGCCCCACCGTCGGCGCGGCGGCTCGCCCGCTCGAGCAGCCGCTCGATCACGCGGAGCCAGCGGGCACGTCGCCCCCGACGAGCGCCTCCTCGATGCGCACGTGCGGCGCCCCCTCGGTGACCGGCAGGGGCGCCTGCCCCCCCTTGCCGCAACCGCCGCCCATCTGGTTCCAGCGGAAGTCGCCGGCGATGTGGTCGATCCGATCGAGCGTCTGGAACAGGTTGCCCGCCAGCACCACGTCCTTCACGAGCTCGGCCAGGTGGCCGTCGCGGATCATGCGGCCGTAGGCCGCCGTGAACGAGAAGTTTTCGAGCAGCGTCTGACCCCCGAACGCGCCGCAGGCGTACACGCCGAGCTTCACGTCGCGGATCAGGTCCTCGAAGCTGCCCCGCCCGTTCGCGATGTAGGTGTTGGTCATGCGGACGATCGGCGGGTGCCGGAACGAAATGGCGCGCGCGTTGCCCGTGGCCCGCTCGCCCATGGTGGCCGCCGTTTCGCGCGAGTGCAGGCGACCGACCAGGATGCCGTCCTTGATCAACGGGGTGTTCTGCGTCGGGGTCCCTTCGTCGTCGAACGGCAGGGTGCCGCGCAGGCCGGGTGCGGCGCCGTTGTCGCCCACGTTCAGGGCCGGCCTCCCGAAACGCCGGCCCAGCGTCATCATCTCTCGCGCCTGGGGATTCTCGTAGACGAAGTCGGCCTCGGAGAGGTGCCCGAACGCCTCGTGGATGAACACACCGGCGAGCTCGGGGTCGAGGATCACGGGGTATGCCCCGCCCGTCACCATGGGTGCATCGAGCAGCTGTACCGCCCGCTCAGCGGCTTCCCGGAACCCGGCGGCCTTGTCCTGGACGGAGTTCCAGCCGCGACGCAGGCCGATCGATTCGAGCCCCTTCTCGATCGTCCCGTCGCGGCGCGCCACCGCCGTCCCCGAGAGCGTCACTTCGGGCCGGAGCTCGTGCAGTGCGGTCCCGTCGGAATTGATGTACCAGTATTCGCTGACCTCGTCGCGGTAGCTCGCGACGGTGTCGACGACGCGATCGCTCACTGCGAGCAGCTCGCCGTTGTAGGCCTCGAGCAGGCGCTTTTTCTCGGCGATGGGGACGCCGCGCACGTCTCCGTCGAGGTCGAGGATCGCATCGGCCCGGTGGGGCGCCACGTCGGCGAGGCGGATGGGCGGCGTCACGCGCACGGCGCGCGACAGCTCCACGGCGCGGGCCACCATGGCCTGGAGCCGATCCAGCGAGGTGAAGGACGCGACGCCCCAGCCGCCGCCCGGCGAGAGGGCTCGCACGAAGCCGCCCTGGTCCTCGCTCGCGGCGGCGGATTCGAGGCGCCGGCCGCGGAAGGTCACGGCGGTGCTCCAGGTACGTTCGACGCGTATTTCGGTGTAGTCGGCGCGGGAGCGCGCCAGCGCCGCGGTGAGCCGGTCGATCAACCCCCGAGTTCCTTGAGCTTCACGGCGTAGTCCGGCCGCATCACGATCTCGCCGTCGATGATCACTTCGCGGTCCCAGGGGAGGATGATGAAGTTGTCCGTCTGGAGGGCGTAGAAGTCCGGCTGGTACTCGCCGGTGCGGAACGAGACGGCCGTCTTCACGGCGGCGGGCTTGAGCTCGCGCACGGCGTTGAGGCCGAGCTTCATGGTCGCACCGGTGTCGCACGTCTCGTCCACGATCAGCACGCGGCGACCGACGACGATGCGCGGCGGGCCGGCGATCACCACGGGGCGGCCGCCGCTCTCCGTGCGGGTGATGGCCATCGACGCGAAATCGCGCTGCAGGATGCTCGCGACCACCGCCCCCGGGATGACGCCCGCGCGGGCGATCCCGATCACGACATCGGGATCATACTCCCGGAAGATCTTGAGGGCGAGCGCGCGGCACATTTCGCCGAAGAACGGCCAATCCACCTCGAGCACGCCGTGCGGCGCCTTGCGGACGGTGCCGCTCGAGTTGCGGGGCGGCGGAGTGCGGGGTGAGGGCGGGGCGGGCATGGGGTGAGAAGCTACATTGCACAGTCACGCAGCCGCAAGCTATTTTCGGCCCATGGGTTTCTGGCGCCGCCTGTTCGGCGGCTCGGGCGCCGACGACATCGCACCGCAGCGCCTCGACTATCTCAACGAGGCGCTCGCCCTCGAGCGCCAGGGCGACTTCGAGGCGGCTCTCACGTCGTACCGGCTGGCCTTGCGCGATCACCCCAACGATGCGCGCATTCTCCAGAACATGGCCATCGCGTTCACCAAGACACGCCGCATCGACGAAGCGATCCGGCACTACCGCCGCGCGCTCGAGCTCGAGCGCGACCTGGCGGGGGCGCACTACGGCCTCGCGTTCCTGCTGCTCAAGCGCGGCGATCCCGACGGCGCCACGCAGCACCTGCGGGCGTTCCTCACGCACCCCCCGAAGGGACCGGACGCCCAGAAATGGATCGAGCACGCCACCCAGGCGCTGCGCGACCTGGGGGGGGGCGCCGCGGGACCGACCCAGGCCGCCGCGGCGGAGGCTCCCTGAGGGTTGGCGTTCTCGTCCTGGTGCTCGCGGCGGCCGCGACCTGCAAGCTCAGCACCGATCTCGCGCGCAACATCGCGATCGAGGTCACCGCCCCCGACAGCCTGGAGGAGTACGATACGCTCGTGCCACACGCCCGCGTGCTGACGGGTCACGGCGACTCGGCCGCCACCACCGTCTTCTGGTTCACGCTCGACACGACCATCGCCGTGGACAGCGCCACAGGGAGGACCGTCGTGACCCACACGGGTCTCACCGGACGGCTGGTGGCGAGTGGGGGCGGCCTGGTCTCCAACCCCGTCTTGATTCGCACGCTCGCCGCCGCGGATACCGTGTTCCCCCCGGGCCCGACGCTCGACACGGTCGGCATCGCGGGGCCGACGGCGCTGGACTCGCTCTCCGACTCCCTCAAGATCGAGATCGCGGACACGGTCACCGCGGCGGCGGGAACCAATCCGATCGTGCCGCTCGCCGGCCGCCCGGTGGTGTACACCATCGTCCACCCCTCGGTCGCCGGCCCCTTCACGCTGGTCACGCAGGACACGGGGCACGCGTTGATGACGACCGATACGGCTGCCTCGAACGGTTTCGGCCTCGCGTTCGTGAAGGTGCGCCTGCTCGCCCCCGACACCATCCCGGACAGCGTCGTCGTCGTCGCCAGCGCGCGGCGGGCGAACACCGCCCCGGTGCCCGGCTCGCCCGACACGTTCGTCGTACGGTTCCGAGGGCTCGCAGTGGCGGACTCGCTGCGCGCCGCCGGTCCGATCGTCGACACGGTACACCTCTCGAGCGTGCCGCCCGACTCGCTCTCCGACTCCTTGAGTGTCGAGGTGGACGGCACGGTGGGGCTTCCGGGCCGGCCCGTCGTGTTCGCCATCACGTCTCCCCAGACGCCGGGACCGGTGACGCTGGTGACGAGCGATACGGCGCGCACCCTGGTCACGACGGACACGGTCACGACCGACGCGCGGGGCGTCGCCGCGGTGAAGCTGCGCCTCATCGCAGGCCCCGCGCCCGCGAGCGTGGAGGTGACCGCGAGCGCCAAGCGGGGCGTGAGCGCCCGGCTGCCGGGCTCTCCGGTCCGATTCACCGTGCGGTTCGTGCCATGAGCGCCCGGACCCTGACCGAGCTGCTCTTCGGCGCCGTGGAGCGGTACGCCAGTCACCCCGCCGCGTTCCGGTACAAGGCCGACGGCGTGTGGCGTGCGAGCACGCACCGGGAGGTTGCAGCGCGCGTACAGGCGTTCGGTACCGGTCTCATCGAGCTCGGCATCCGACCGGGCGACCGGGTGGCCATCCTCGCCGAGACGCGGCTCGAATGGTCGCTCGCCGATTACGCCTGCCTGTGCGTGCGCGCCGCCGACGTGCCCATCTATCCCACGCTCCCCGCCAACCAGGCGGAGTACATCCTGCGCGACGCCGGGGCGGTGGCCGTCGTGTGCTCGACGGCCGCGCAGGTCGCCAAGATACGCGCGGTGCAGGGCGCGTTGCCCGCTCTGCGCCACGTGATCGCATTCGACGCGGGCGCCGCGGCCGACGGTGTGTTGTCGCTCGCCCAGGTCGAAGCGAGCGGGCGCGCGGCAGCGGGCCGGCACCCCCGCTTTCAGGAGGACGCGCTCGCGGTCACGCCCGCGGATCTGGCGACCCTGATCTATACGTCGGGCACGACGGGCCAGCCGAAGGGCGTGATGCTCACCCACGGCAACATCTGCTCCAACGTGCGTGCGTGTCTCGAGGTGCTGCGAGTCAGCGAGGGCGACAGTTGTCTCGCCTGGCTGCCGCTATCGCACATCCTCGAGCGGATGGTGGAGTACTACTTCTTCGAAGTGGGGGTGACGATCAACTACGCGGAGTCCGTGGACACGGTGGCGCAGAACCTCCAGGAGGTGCGTCCCAGCGTCGTGGTCGCGGTACCGCGCTTGTATGAGAAGGTGTACGCGCGCGTGCTCGAGAGCGCCGTGACGGGGAGCGCGCTCAAACGGCGCATCTTTCAGTGGGCGAAGCGCACGGGCGAGGCCTGGACGGCGCATCGGCTGGCCGGCATCCCCGTGCCGCTCGCGCTGCGGCTGCGGCAGGCGATCGCGGACCGCCTGGTCTTCTCCAAACTCCGGGCGCGCACCGGGGGGCGCGTGAAGCTGTTCGTGTCCGGCTCGGCGCCGCTCGCGCCCGAGATCGCGCGCTTCTTTTACAGCGCCGGGCTCCCGGTCATCGAAGGCTACGGCCTCACCGAGACCTCGCCGGTCTTGACCCTCACGCCGCCGGGGCGGCCCAAGCTCGGGGCGGTCGGGAAGCCGATCCCCGGGGTCGAGATCAGGATCGCCGCCGACGGCGAGATCCTCGCCAAGGGGCCGAACATCATGCACGGCTACTACAATCTCCCCGACGCCACGCGCGAGGCGATCGACGCGGACGGCTGGTTCCACACCGGCGACATCGGCGAGCTCGACTCCGACGGCTACCTGAAGATCACCGACCGGAAAAAGGACCTCCTGAAGACGGCGGGCGGGAAGTACATCGCGCCGCAGCCGATCGAGAACACCGTGCGCCTCAACAAGTTCGTCGCGAACGCCCTGGTGCTGGGCGATCAGCGCAAGTTCCCGATCATCCTGGTCGTGCCCAACTTCGACGTCCTCGAGCAGTGGGCGAAGGAGCGCAACCTCTCCTATACGTCGCGCGCCGAGCTCATCGGCCTCGCGGATGTGAAGGCGAAGATAGAGCGCGAAGTGATCGACGGGTTGCGCGACCTCGCGAAGTTCGAGATGCCCAAAAAGGTGGTGCTGATCGAGCGGGACTTTACCATCGAATCGGGCGAGCTCACGCCGTCGCTCAAGGTGAAGCGCCGCCAGGTGGAGAAGAATTACAAAGAGACGATCGATCGCGTCTACGCGGCAGCGGATCCCACCGCCGCCGCGCTCGAAGGCTGAGTCAGCGCCGCTCGCCCACGACCAAGCCGTCGCCCGCCGCCAGTCGCGTGAGCCCGATGGGCACTGGCACGTCCTCGCCCTCGATCACGACGCGGCGGCCCGGCAAGACGACGCGGCGCGCTTCCGCCAGCCAGTCGGGCCCCAGCCGGTCCGACCCCACGACCACCCCCCGCGCGACCGTCTGCCGCAGCGGAATCATGCCCGGGCACACGAGCAGGCTCAGCACGGGCAGCTCCTCCACATCGGCGGGGGCGTCGATCCCGATGAAGTGAATGCCGCCCATCAGGCCCGCGAGTCCGACGGCGTGTCGCGTCGCCGCGCCGACCAGCACGACGTAGCCGCCGGGGCCGCTCAGACCCAATAGGGCCTGGAGGGTCTGGGGATCAACCGCGGGAAAGGGGAAAGGGGAAAGGGGAATGGTGGCTCCCTCGTCGTCCACCTTTCCCCTTTCCCCTTTCCCTGTTCCCGAGAAGTTCACGATTCCTTTGACGATGGGAAACTCCCGCCGGCAGATCGGGCACCCGAGGATTCCCGACCGCACCATCCGCCCGAGCATCTGGCCCGTCGACATCACGAGGAAGGCCTCCCCGTGGGGCTCCGGGCAGCGCAGCATCTCCGTCAGCTCGATGTGCACCGCGGGTCAGCCTCGGGCCGTGTACACGGTGGGCATGAGGCGGATCTCGGTGACGTCCACCCGGGCTGGCTGGGCGACCGCGTACCGCACGGCCGCGGCGACATCCTCGGCCCGCATCATGTCCCGGCGCTTCGTGAAGCCCGGCTTGGCATCCGGATCCACGGCATCCCAGATCGGTGTATCGACGGGGCCCGGCGAGACGAGGGTCGTGCGCACGCCGGTGCGCGACAGCTCGGCGCGCAGCACTTCGTGCATCCCCCGAAGGCCGTACTTGCTCGCCGCATAGGCCGTGGAGCCCGTGTACGGCACGTGATCCGAGACGGAGCCGATGGTCACGAGATGCCCAGAGCCGCGACGCACGAGGTGCGGGACGAACGTGCGAGCGACCAGAAACGGGCCGGTCAGATTCACGGAGATCGTCCGGGCGAAGTCGTCCGGCGTGGTGTCGGCGACGGGCTTGATGAAGAAGATGCCGGCGTTGTTGACGATGATGTCTGGGACGCCGCGCTCGGCGAGGATGCGCGATGCGGTACGTGCAACCGCGACGGGATCTGTGACGTCGCAGGGGAGATCGGTGCGCCGGTCGGCCGAGGCCTCGGCGAGGCTGCGCGCCAATCGGACCACGTGCGCCCCGGCCGCCTGGAGCTCCTCGGCCACCGCGAGCCCGATACCGCGCGAGGCGCCGGTGACGAGGGCGAGCTTGCCGACGAGCGGCGCGTCGCTCACTCCCGGCCCCGGCTGCTGTACACCAGCCGCAGGAACTCGTCGCGCGTCTTCGCGTCCTGGAGCAGGGCGCCCCGGAGTGCACTCGTAACGGTCTTGGAATTCTGCTTCTCGACGCCGCGCATCATCATGCAGAGGTGGTAGGCCTCGATCACCACGCCCACGCCGCGGGGATCGAGCACCTCCATCAGCGCGTCCGCCACCTGGTCGGTGAGGCGCTCCTGAAGCTGGAGCCGGCGCGCGAACACCTCGATGACCCGCGGAATCTTCGAGAGGCCGACCAGGCGGCCGTTGGGCAGGTAGGCGACGTGCGCCCGCCCAAAGAACGGCAGCAGGTGGTGCTCGCACAGCGAGTAGATCTCGATGTCGCGGACGCAGACCAGGTTCTCGTGTCGCTCGTTGTACAGCGCGTCCCCGATGACGTCCGCCACCTCCATGTGATAGCCGCGCGTGAGCCATTTGAGGGACGCCTCGACCCGGGTCGGCGTCTGGCGCAGCCCCTCGCGGGTCGGGTCGTCGCCCAGCTGGGCGAGCATCTCCCGCACCAGGGTTTCGAACGGCGTGCGCGTGCCCGGGCCGGGCGTGGGGGGCAGCGGCTCCACGTGCTCGTCGTGAAAGCCGTGCAGGCTCGCGGACTTGATCTTGTCTCGTCCCATGCTTGTTGGGCCTCCGGCGCAGGACTATCTTCGGCGCTCGTGAAGCTAAAGGTACTCGCTTTCCTGTTCACGGCGGGAGGCTCGGCGGCGTCCGCGTTGTGGACGTTTCCCAGCATCCTCGGGTCCGCGTTCCTCGTCGCCTGGGGCGCGGAAGCCGCGCAGTTCCTGATCTCTCAGGGTCTCGCGCTGGCGATTCTCGCGTGGCTGCAGACGCTGCCGGAGTTCGCCGTCGAGGCCGTGATCGCGTGGGAAGCGGGGCGGGACCCCGAGCGGGCCCACCTCGCGATCGCGAACCTGACGGGGGCGATCCGGCTGCTGCTCGGCCTCGGCTGGCCGATGATCTACTTCGTGTTCGCGACCGCGGGGCGCACGTCC
>QHTP01000024.1 GCA_003220855.1 Gemmatimonadota bacterium | reverse complement strand
TCGAGCCCGAGTTCGCTCATGACGAGCGGACGCTCGCCGGCGAGGTTCTGCAACCGGGCGAGATAGGCGTCGAACCGCTCCTGCGACTCGAGATAGACGTTGAAGCACAGCAGGTCGAGGAACGGCAGCCGCAGGTATTCCGTGGTGGGGTAATTCACGTACGTGACGAGCCCATCCGGATCTTCCTCCTTCACCACGCGGTACAGCCGCTCGAGATAGCGCTCCACCTTGCGGCGGCCGAGCCAGCGCGCGATCGGAGCCGGGATCTCATTGCCGAGCGCATAGCACAACAGTGCCGGATGGCCAGCGCAGGAGCGCACCTTCGCGCGCACCAAATCGGCGATGTCGGGGGCGTCGCGGCGACGGTCGATCAGGTACCCGATGTACTGCTCGGCGCTGAGCCCGACCATGACGTGCAGCCCGCACGCTGCCGCCACGTCGAGCAGCGCCCGCGGCGGCATCGTGTGCGGAATCCGGACCGTGTTGATCCCGGCCGCGGCCATCAGGGCGAAGTCACGCTCGATCACCGCGAGGTCGTGATACTCGCGCCCCTCGGCGTCGGGCGCGAAGGCGCCATACGTGACGCCGCGGATGTGCAACTTGGTGTCGCCGACGAAGAGGAACTTGCCGCGTACGCACGGCCGGGGGGCCGGGGCCAGCGGTCTCGCGAGGGGCTGCGGTGCCGAAACGGGGCTCACGCCCCGGGTGGCTGCCCTTCGAGCAGGCTCCTGTTGACTCGGGGCTGTGCGCGGGCGCGCGCTGCCAGCGCTCGGCCGGTGCGTGCGATCCAGGTGACCCTCCCCTCACCGGGTGTCGGCGGGCCCAAGTCGGGCCCTCGGCCCCACTGCGAGCTGCACGCAGCACGGGGGATCGGAGTCGATCACGCGAGACTAGCGCAACACACGTGCCAAGTCGTGACCAAAATGTGACAACGCAATGATCAAACGGCGCGACGGCCCGCGCGTGGACGTCAACGGGTTGTCGCGCAAGGCCTAGGGTCGCGACACCCGCGTCCGGCGACCGTCCGCCCTGCGACCCGCGTGTGGGCGGTGTCACAACCGCGGGGCGACAGCCGTGGCGACGACGCAGCACCGCCTAACTGAGAGCGACGCCGCGCGTTACTGCGACGGATCGTGGAGACTCTTTACCTATTTTGCCCGCGGATGATTCGCGTCACCGTCCCGGCTCGCGCACGACCCAGGCCCGTCGCACCGGCGGCGTCGCCGCGCGCGGATGCACGCTCTCCCAGATCTCGCGATTCAACAGGACCTCGTCCGCCCGGTCGGCGACGGCGAAATCGCCGCGCGGAATCGCCGAGCGGAACGCCGCGGAGTTCAGCTCGTCGAGCGACCACGTGTTCGGCAACGTCGTGTACGGCGTCGCGATGGCGCGAGTCGAAAACGCGTTCCACAAGGGCGTGGCCGCGGAATCGTACTGGCTGAGCGGCGGCAGGTCGAGCAGTTGTCCGATCGAGCGCACCACGGAGCTGGTCGTGTAGAACGTGCTGTCGACCACGCCGTTCCGCGCGTACGGCGAGGCGACCAGCAGCACCGAGCGATGCGCGTCGACGTGGTCCGGTCCGTTCTGGGCGTCATCCTCCAGCACGAACACCGCCAACGACGCCCAGGCGGGCGAGAGCGAGAGTCGCTCGATCACCTGCCCGAGCGCGAGGTCGTTGTCGGCCACCATGGAGCGGGGCGTCGGCTTGCCGGCGGCGCGACCATAGGTGTGGTCGCGCGGCAGCCACACGAAGACGAGGTCGGGAAACCGCCCCTGTCGATCCCAGCTGGCGATCGAGTCGGCGAAGAGGCGCGCGCGGGTGGTGTCGCGGATCTCGAGCCGGAACGCGGGATAGGTGGGCACGGTGATGCTGTCGAGACCGACGAGCGCGGTGTGCGTGGGGCCGGGACCCGTGGGCCCGGAGTCGGTTTCCGCGCGCTCACCGAAGTTGACGACCCACAGCCCCTTGCGACGCGCCGCGTCCCACAGATAGGCGCCGTGCGGGTTGACCAGGTCGTCGCCGTCCTCCAGATCCCAGTTGCGGCCGTGCCCGTAGATCTGGGGCCAGACTTTCTCGTTGTAGTCGCCGGCGAACGCGCGGTCGGACCACTCGTGTCCGTCGGCCGAGACCTCGCCGTCCACGTAGAAGTTGTCGAACACCACCCAGCGGCGCGCGATGGCGTGCGCATTGGGCGTGATGGAGTCGTTGAAAATGGCGAGCTCGGCGTCGCCGTTGGCGCCGCGCACGTCGCCCAACACCTGGTCGTAGGTGCGGTTCTCGCGGATGATGTAGACGACATGGCGCACGGGCGGACGAGCGGACGGGCGGTCGACGACGGCGTTCCGCAACCGGGGATTCGAGTACGGGCTGAGCGCGTAGGCTTCGCGCGTGTAGCGCGCGAGCGTCGCATCGTCGGGAACCCGGACGATCAACACAGAGCCGGTGACGACGTTGCCGATGTAGGTCTCGTCGCGATTCGCGCCGGAGCCGTTGCCCTTGCCGTTGGCGACGAACAGCGTGCGGCCGTCCGCTGACGTCGCGACCGCCGTCGGGTACCACCCGGTGGGGATGAGCCCCGCGACCCGCATCCCGGACCGGCCGATCCGGACCACCGCGACCGCGTTGTTCCCCGCCATGGCGACGTACAACGTGCGGCCGTCCGGCGAGAGCGCCAGCGCGTTGGGATCACTGCCCGTCGGCGCGCGGGGAGAGAGGGTCACCGCGAGCTGCTCGACGACGACGCCCGTGCGCAGATCGACGCGCGCGATGGCGTTCGCCCCAGCCAGCGCGACGTACAAATCCGCGCCGCGCAGCACGAGCGCCGAGGGATGGGGGCCGACGGTGAGCTTGGTCGGGCGGGCGGGTGGACTGGCGGACAGATCTATCACGCTCACCGTCGAGTCACCCCAATCGCTGACGTACAGGTGGGCGGAGTCTGCAACCGCGCCATAGGGTCGGCGGCCCACGGCCAGGCTGCCCCGGCGCGCCATGGTCGCGGCGTCGAGGAAGTAGACCGAGTCGCTCATATTGCCGACGACGGCTACGAGGCCGAGTCGCGGGACGAGTGTTAGACCTGCGGGAAAGAGGCGGGCGCTCGGATCGGCGATCGAGACGCTGTCGAGCGTCCACGCCATCCCACCCTGCCATGCGAGCCGATACACCCGGTTCGTCCCGGCGCCGCTCACCCACACCGTGTCGCGCCACTCGCCGCCCGAGCGTGCGAGGCCGAGCCACGCCGGCAGGGTCTTCTGCCACACCACCGCGCCCTTCACCGGATCGATCCGTATGAGTCCGTTCGGGCCGTAGCCGTTGTTCGCGACCATCAGCGATCCATCCGACAGCGTGACGAGGCCCAGCGGCAACGTGCCCACGCTCACGCTCTGGCCGGCCGGCCGAATGCGCCATCCGGAGGGCAACAGTGTCGAGCCGTCGCGCTGCCGGCCGGGCACGGCGCGCGTGGCGAGGAAGGCCAGGCCGGCGAGCGCCGGCAGGACGAACAGGGATCGGAGGCGCATGGCGCCAATATGGCCGCTCGCGAGCCCGACGTCATCCCCTAGGCGGCGAAGGGGTTGAGCCTACGGCGGCGGTTTCAGGATCTGGAGCGCTCGGTGGACGGCTGGTTCGTGAAGCTCAGTTATCTGTGCCGGTGGTGAGCGCCTCGCGCTCGAACTGCGCCGGGGTGATGCCGGCGAATTCCTTGAATTCATTGATAAAGTGGGCCTGATCGGTGTATCCGTGCGCCAGCGCGAATTGCGCCCAGGATCCGTTGCCGCGCGTGGCGATATCGCGCACCACGCGATCGAAGCGCACCAGCCTGGAGAAGGTCTTCGCGCTGATGCCGACCTGCTCGGTGAAATGCCGCTCGAGCCGGCGCGGCGACACGTTCACGCCCGCGGCGAGGTCATCGATGCGCTTCCGGCCATGGGCGCGCCGCACGAGCCGCACGGCCTGCTCCACGATACCGTCGGCCTGGCGGAGCACACGCGTCTCCTGCAACGCGGCCGCGAGGCGCTGCATGGCGCGATCGGGCGGCCCGTCGATCACCTGCTGCTCCAGCTCTGCCGCACGCTTGCCGATCACGTCCCGCAAGAAGGCGACGCTCTCGCCGATCACACGCGCGGGGAGGCCGAGCAGCGGGGCGACGCCGGCGGGGAGGAGCGAAGCGCCCACGACGTGACGCCAGCCGATGCTGCGCACCATGAAGCTTCGCAGCGTGGAGCCGACCACATAGCTGCGATGTGGCGGTGCGACGATCGCCGCGGGACCTTCGCCCCATGACGGATCGCTTACATAGAACACGAGATCCACGCAAGCGTTCGGCATGATGCGCACCCGGGCCTCGCCGAGCTCGGGAATCCGTGTCTCCCACATGGACGCGATCCAGCCGGCGAGGCGTGGCGGCGGCGCGACCTCGTTGTACCACGTTTCACTGGGACGATGCCTGTCGGATTTCGCCAATACGGCTCCCGGCTGCCCGACTAGAATCCCGCTGTCAAATTCATGGAGACGCTCATGCATCGCGCATTGTTGATTATCGGTATGGCGCTACTCGGGCCGGCATCGCTGCCGGCACAACACTCCCATACGGCGGAGGAACATGCAATGGCTCGTTCGAATCTCAAGCATGTGACGACGGTGTTTATTGTCGAGACCGTCGAACCGTGTGTCGCATTCTGGGTTGAGCGGTTCGGGTTCACGGCCGAGAACCAGGTGCCGGGCGAGGACGGCAAGCTGATCTTCGCTAGCCTCAAGCAGGGCGATATCGAGATCATGTACCAGACGCGGGCGAGCGTGCTGGCGGAGAATCCCGCCGGCGCCGCCGAGCTCAACGGCCACTCGGCCGCGCTCTTCATCACTGTCGACGACCTCGATGCAGCCGAGCGAGCCGCTCGGGGCGCTCCCGTGGTGAAGCCGCGCCATCAGACGTTCTACGGCAGCACGGAGTTCTACATCAAGGATCCGGGTGGCAATACGATCGGGTTTGCGCAGTTCCCGGCGTCGGCCAAATGAGATGAGCGGCTCGTAGCCGTGAGGGCGGGGACGGTTTGCGCGAATCTTGCGCGAAAGTTCCATCCCCGCCTGTACCTCTCGCACTTCCGTCCTAAGCCCCTTAGGCTTAGGCGCGACATGACCGGGTTGATCTTCCACCTCATCCCACACACGCACTGGGACCGCGAGTGGTATCTGCCGCGCGCGGCGTTCCAGGCGCGGCTCGTCGCCGTACTGGACGATCTGATCGAGCGGCTGCAGCGCGACCCGGCGTATCGGACCTTCCTGCTGGACGGGCAGACCGTGCTGCTCGAGGATTACCTGCGCGCGCGGCCCGAGCGCGACAGCGACATCAAAGCGCTCGTCAAGACCGGTCGTCTCCAAGTCGGGCCCTGGTACGTCCTGCCCGACGAGCAGATCCCCTCGGGCGAAGGACTGGTGCGGAACCTGCTCCTGGGCGCGACGGACGCGGAGCGGTGGGGCGGGCGACTCGACGTGCTGTATTCGCCCGACGCATTCGGGCACCCCGCCGCGTGGCCGACGCTGGCGCGCGAGTTCGGGATCCGCTACGGCGTCGTCTGGCGCGGGCTGGGCGGCGAGGTGGGACAGGAGCGCGACCTGTACCGCTGGGCCGGTCTCGACGGCAAGGAGGTGCTGCTGTGGCACCTGCCGCCCGCGGGGTACGAGGTCGGCGCGAAGCTTTCGACCGACGCCGAGCGCGTGTTTGCCACCTGGGCGCCGGTGCGCGGGGCGCTCGTGGCGCGCGCCGCCGGCAAGCACATTCCCGTCTTCATCGGGGCCGATCATCACGCGGCGCACCCCGAGGTGTCCCGCCTCCGGGATCTCCTGGCCGAGCTCGATCCCCAGAGCGCGTTCCGGGTGTCGCGCCTCGACGAGTTCTTCCAGGCGGCCGCCGAGGGGGCGAAGCCGACGCCGCTGGCCGGCGAGCTGCGCTGGTCGTACCGGTACGCATGGACGCTTCAAGGCGTGCATGCGACCCGGGCGCCGCTCAAGCGACGCTACAGCGAGGCCGAGCTGATGCTGACGCGGCTGGCCGAGCCGCTCGCGGCGCTGGCGCGCCGGGCGGGCGGTCGCGACCGGCGTCCGTTGCTCGAGCTCGCGTGGCGGGGGCTGGTGCGCTGTCAGTTTCACGATAGCATCGCCGGCTGCGTGAGCGATGCCGTGGCGCACGCGCTCGAGACGCGCCTCGGCGGCGTCGAGGCGCTGGCGTCGGAGATCGTGCGCGGAAGCGTGCACGACCTCGCGCATCACGATCCCGACGCGGCGCGCGCCCGTCCGGCCGACGCGCAGCCCACGCTGGTGCTGTGGAATCCGGCGGCACGCCCGCGGCGCGGCGTCGCGATCGCCGACGTGACCCTGTTTCGGCGCGACGTGCTGGTCGGGCCCCCCGGCTCCCCCGGGCCCCCCGGCCGGGTGCCCCGGGTGGGGGAAGGGTACGGGCCCCTGATGCTCGCGACGGCCGACGGCCGCGCGATTCCGGTGCAGGTGCTCGACCGCCGGATCGCGAACGAGCGGCTCGACGCGCAGCGTCACTACCCCGACCAGGACGAAGTGGACCAGGTGCGGATCGCGGTGCGGGCGCCGCCCCTGGCGGGATTGGGCCTCGCGACCGTGGCGATCGCGACGGGCGCCAGCGCGCCGGGAGCGCGACCGAGCGGCGAGGGTGTGCACGTGAAAGGCCGCTCGCTCGTCAATCACTGGATCGAGGTAGCGCTCGAGCCCACGGGCGCGCTGGCGCTGCACGATCGGCGCAGCGGGCAGCGGTTTGCGGAGCTGCTGCGGATCGAGGACGGCGGTGACGCCGGAGACACCTACAGCTACTGCCCGCCCGCTGCGCCCCCGCGCGGGGGTCCGTCTGCTCGTGATGCTCCACGCGGACGGCCCGCTGATACGCTGCATCCTGGAGATCGAGAATCGGACGGGATGGCACCGGCTGCGCGCGCGCCTTCCCACGGACCTCGCGGGCACGCCCGCCGTGGCCGGGACGGCCTTCGGCACGGTCGCGCGACCGGCGGTCGCCATGCCGGCCGCGGCGTACCCGCTCGAGACGCCCGTGCGCACGGCGCCGGCGCACCGATTCGTGGCGGCGGCGAGCGGGCCGCGGGGGCTCGCGCTCCTCGTTCCCGGGTTCTTCGAATACGAGTGGACGCCCGGCGGCGATCTGCTGCTCACGCTGCTGCGGTCGGTGGGCGAGTTGTCGCGCGGCAATCTGCCGACGCGTCCGGGACACGCCGGCTGGCCGACCGCGACGCCGCTCGCCCAGTGTCCGGGGCACAGCCGCATCGACCTGGCATTGGCGCCGGTGTCGCAGGCCGAGCTGGAGCGCGGCGACGTGATCCCCGCGCTGTGGGAGGACGCCTTCCTGCCGTTGCGCGGGTTCTGGCTGCGTGATGCGGTGGACGTCGCCGTGGCGCCGGTGGACGTGGCGCTCGAAGGATCGGGACTCGTGCTCTCGGCCGTGAAGCCGGCGCAGCAGGGCTCGCCCCTCGTGCTGCGCTGCTACAACGCCACCGGCCGCCCGGCCGCGGGTGCCTGGCGGTTCGGCGACGGGGTGAAGAGCGCGCATCGGGTGCGCGCCGATGAGCGCGAATCGACCGCCCTGGTGCTGGAGGGGCGGGGGAAGGTCGTGCGGTTCACGGCGCAGCCGCACGAGCTGGTCACCATCCTGGTGACGTGAGCATGCAAGAGCATCGCGTGACGGTCGCCCGGTCGGCCCGCTACTTCACGCTCGGCGGCACGGAGCCGCGCGAGGTGTGGTTTGCGTGTCATGGCTACGGGCAGCTGGCCGCCCGGTTCCTGGAAAAGCTGCGCGTGCTCGACGACGACGGGCGCTGTCTCGTCGCGCCCGAGGGTCTCTCGCGCTTTTACCTGACCGAGAGCCCCACCGAGCGTCGCGTTGGCGCGACCTGGATGACCCGCGAAGATCGCCTGGCCGAGATCGCGGACTACGTGCGCTACCTCGACGCCGTGTACGACGACGTCTTGGGGCGGCTCGATCGCGCGCGTGTGACGGTGCACGCGCTGGGGTTCTCGCAGGGCGCCACGACCGTCAGCCGCTGGACGGCCATGGGGAAGTCGCCAATTGACCGTGTGGTATTGTGGGGCGGCGAGTTCCCGCCGGATCTGGATCTCACGCGCGCCGATTTCGCCCAGCGGCTGCGCGCCGCGCGCCTCACGCTCGTGTATGGCCGCTCCGACGAGTACATCACGCCCAAGGTGCTCGCCCGAGTGACCGAGCGGCTCGGCGCGCACGACATCCCCTACCGGGAGATCCCCTTCGCCGGCGGGCACGAGCTCAACGAGGGCGTGCTGAAACAGCTCGCGGAGGGGTGAGGGAGTGACGCCGCTCGGGGTTCCAGGCATCCTGCAGCGCGTCTCCCAGCAGCGTGCACGCCACGACAACCAGCACGAGCGCCATCCCCGGTGCCGCGGCGACCCACGGTGCGTTGACCAGGGTGTCCCGTCCCGAAGCGATCATGTTGCCCCAGGACGGCGCGGGTGGCTGGACGCCGAGCCCGAGGAACGACAACCCGGCCTCGAGCGTGATCGCGTTGCCCAGCCCGAGCGCCGCGGCCACGATCACCGGCGTGAGGGCGTTGGGGAGGATGTGACGCCACAGCACGCGACCGCGCGACGATCCGAGGGCGACGGCGCTTTCGACGAACGGCCGCACGGCGAGCGAGCGCACTTCGGCCTGCACCAGTCGCGCGACCGGCATCCAGCCCGTGAGTCCCAATACGATGACCACGAGCGCCGCGCTCGGTCGCCACAGGGCGGCGAGCACGAGCAGCAGCACCACGCGCGGCAGCGCGAGCGCGAAGTCCGTGAGCGCGAGCAGCGGCAGCTGCACGAGCCCGGGCCCGAAGCCGACGGCCGCGCCCACCGCGACGCCGAGCGCGATCGACAGCAGCACGGCGAGGGTCCCCACCGCGAGCGACACGCGCGCGCCATACACGAGGCGCGTCCACACGTCCCGGCCGAACCGGTCGGTGCCCAGCACATGGAAGCCGCCGGCGCGGTCGCCCGCGAGCGGCGGCAGGAAGCGCGTGGCGACGATGTCGCCTTGCGCCGTCGGACGGCCGCCCGTCACGAGCGGCGCCGCCACGCCCGCGGCGGCCACGATGGCGAGCACGGCCAGGCCGAACGCCGCCCGCCGGTCCCGCAGCAACGGTCTCACCTCACGTCTCCCGTCCCGGCTGCCGCATGCGGGGATCGATCCACACCGCGGCAAGGTCGGCCAGGAAGTTTCCGGCTACGACCAGCACCGCGCTGACGACGGTCGCGCCCATCACCACGGGGTAGTCGCGGGCCTGCACCGCCTCGACCAGCCGGCGTCCCACCCCGGGCCAAGCGAACACCGCCTCGACGAACACGGTCCCCGAGAAGAGCGCGGGAAGGGAGAGCCCCAGCAGCGTGATCACGGGAATCAACGCATTCCGTGCAACGTGTCGTCGCGTCACCTGGAACGGTGACAGCCCCTTTGCCCGCGCGGCGCGGACGAACGGCTGGGTCAGGACATCACGCATCGCGCCGCGTACGAAGCGGGCGGTGCCGCCGATGCCGATCAGCGTGAGCGTGGCGAGCGGGAGGGCGAGGTGGCGCAGCCGGTCGGCGAGGCGGCTCCAGCCCGTGAGGGCGTCGGCGTCGAGCCCGGCCGCCCCGAACGCCGGGAGTGCGCGTCCCCAATACGTGAAGACGATGATCAACGCGAGGCCGAGCCAGTATCCCGGCAGCGCGAAGAGCGTGACGGTCGTGACGGACAACGCGGTGTCGAGCCGGGGACCGACGCTCGCCTGGACGGCGCCGACCGCGAGGCCGAGCAGGTAGGTCAAGATCAGCGACAGGCCCGCGAGCTCCAGCGTCGCTGGCACCGCGTCGCCGAGCAGGCCGCGCACGGCGCGCCCCGTCACGATGCTGCGCCCCCAATCTCCGCGCGCGAACCGGCCGAGCCAGGCGGCGAACTGCACGGGCAGGGGCCGGTCGAGGCCCAGGGCATGGCGCTGGAGCGCCGCCTGCTCGGGCGTGGCGGCGGGCCCCACCAGCTGCTCCACGGGATCGCCGGGCGCGAGTCGCAGCAGGACGAACGTGAGGGCGACCACGCCGGCCACGACGGCCGCGCCGGCCAGGGCGCGGCGCGCAAGCGGGAGAATCATGCGCCGAATCTCGCGCGACCACGCAAGGCCCGCTAGAATGCGGGCGTGCTGCGACGGATGACCGGGCTCGCGATCCTGGCGACGGTGACCGCGGCGTGCGGCGGGAGGGCCGCGCGGCGCGGCCGCACCGTGGTGTTCGCCTCGGGCGCCGACCTCCAGACGGTCAACCCCCTGCTCACCGTGCATCCCTTCGCGAAACAGGTGGAGCGCTACGTGCTGCTCACCACCCTGGCGCGGTACGACTCCGCGCTGGTCCCGCTGCCCTACCTCGCGCGGGCGTGGACCTGGTCGCCCGACCGGAAGAGCCTTGTGTTCCGGCTGCAGCCGGGCGTGCGCTGGCACGACGGCACGCCGACCACCGCGCGCGACGTCGTGTGGACGCTGTCCGCGGCGCGTGACCCGGCGACCGGGTACCCTCGTACCGCCGACTTCGCCGACGTGGCGTTCATCAACGACCCCAACGACTCGACGGTGGTCATTCGATTCGCCCACGAGCAGCGCGGCTTTCCCGACGTGCTGACGGACCTGGCGATTCTTCCCGCCCACGTGCTCGACTCGATTCCCCGCGCGGAGCTGCGCCGCGCCGCGTGGAACCTCCAGCCGGTCGGGAACGGACCGTTCCGGTTCGTGGCCCACGAGCCAAACCGCCGCTGGGTATTCGCCGCCGATTCGAGCTTTCCCGCGGCGCTGGGCGGGCCGCCCGCGCTGGCGCGGCTCATCATCGTCGTGGTCGACGAGCCGACCGCCAAGCTCGCCGCCCTCACCGCGGGCGAGATCGACTTCGCCGGCATCCAGCCGGCGCACGTCGCATTCGTGCGCAAGGACACGGCCCTCGCGGTGCTCGACTATCCCGTCATTCTTCCGTACGGCATCGTGTTCAACATGCGCCGTCCGCCGTTCGACGACGCCCGCGTCCGACTCGCCGCGGCGCTCGCGCTCGATCGCCGCGAGATCGTGGACGGCTATCTGTACGGCCTCGGCAGCGTCGCCGACGGTCCCGTGCCGCCCGGCGTCCCGGGCTACGTCCCGGTGCGCCCGCTGCCGGTCAATGCCGACTCGGCCCGCCGGCTGCTGGCCGGCCGACGCGTCGCATTCGAGCTGCTCACGGTGGGGAGCGGCGAGGCGGCCCTCGAGCAAATGATCCAGGCGCGGCTCGCCGCCGTGGGCTTCGACGTCGCGATCCGGCAGCTCGAGCTTACGGCCTTCCTCGATCGGGTGAATCCCCGGCGGCGCGACTTTCAGGCCGCCGTGACGGGGACGCCCGGTGATGCGGGGCTCGGGTATCTGACGACGCTCGCCGACCAGGCGGGGATGCGTGTGCCGCCTGATCCAGCGCTCGCGCAGCGGATGTTCCACGATTCGCTGCCCGTCGCCTTCCTCTATCACGCGCGCGGGCTGCAGGGGATGAACCGCCGCGTGCACGGCGTGCGGATGGACTGGCGCGGCGAGCTGCCCACCGTCACGGCGTGGCGGACGGTGCCGTGAGGCGGCGCGACCTGCCCGCGGAATTCCGCGCCGCAGCGCCCGTCCGCCTGGACTTCGCGGGCGGCTGGACCGACGTCCCACCGTTCTCCGCACGTGAAGGCGGCGTGGTCGTGAGCGCGGCGATCGATCTGTCGGCCCACGTCGAGGTAAAGCTCGGCGGCCCGCGCATCCGCCTCGTGTCGGAGGACCTGGGACAGGAGCTCGAATGCGTCGACTCGGGAGGGCTCGTGCTCGACGGCCGGCTGGATCTCCTGAAGGCGGCGCTGCGCATGTTTCCGGTCCAGAGTCCCTGCACGCTCACGACCCGCTCGGACGCGCCCCCGGGGTCGGGCCTGGGCAGCTCGGGCGCGATGGACGTCGCGTTGGTCGGCGCGCTGACGCTGGCACGCGCCGACCGTCTGTCCGAGCGCGAGATCGCCGAGCAGGCGTGGTATCTCGAGACCGTCGAGGCGAAGATCCCCGGCGGGAAGCAGGATCAATTCGCCGCGGCCCTGGGCGGGTTTCAGCGTCTCTCGTTCCGCGATCCCGACGTCGGGGTGGAGCCGATCACGCTCGCCCCCGCCTTCGCGGCCGAGCTGGAGCGCCGCACCGTGCTGTGCTATACGGGACGGTCCCGCATGTCGGGCGCCACCATCTCGCGGGTCATGGCGGCGTACGAGCGCGGGGATCCCGGTGTGACGGACGCGCTGCGGGCCATGAAGGAGGTCGCCGAGAGAATGGCGGAGGCGTTGCGGGTAGCGAACCTGACGCGGGTCGCGCAGCTGCTCGCGGAGAATTGGCAACACCAGCGGTCGCTCGATCCCGAGATGTGCACGCCGGAGATGGCACGGCTCGAGCGGGCGGTGACCGCCGCGGGCGCGGTCGGAGGCAAGGCTGCCGGCTCGGGGGCGGGGGGCTGCATGTTTTTCGTGACCGGGGACCAGCCGGCACCGGTGGTCGCCGCGGCCCGGGCGGCCGGGGCCACCCTGCTCCCGGTCCGCTGGGCGCGCGAGGGCGTGCGGGCGTGGTGAGCGCGGAATACCTGGCGGCGCGGCGGGCGCTGATCGTGGGCGCGCCCGATCTCGCGGCGTTGCTCGCCCATCTGCGCGAGCGCGCGGCACCGGTGCTCGCCCGTATGCCGCCGCCGCCTGCGGCGAAGGCCTTGCTCTCGGTCGACGGCGGCGTCTGCCCCGACGATGGCGCGACGCTGGTGTTCGACCCGTGGAGCCCCGACGCGCACCGTTGCCCGAGCTGCGGCCGGAGCCAGAGCGGCGAGCGGCACGACCGTCACTGGGCGCGCTATCAGCATCTGTGGCTGGCCGAGCGCGCGGCGCACCTCGCGACGCTCGCGGTCCTCGATGGCGACGCCGCCGCGGCGGGGCGGGCGACCGAGATCCTCCGGTCGTACGCCCGGAGCTACTGGCAATATCCCAACCGGGACAATGTGCTCGGGCCGAGCCGGCTGTTCTTCTCGACGTACCTCGAATCGATCTGGATCTGTAACTACCTCGCCGCCGGCGTGCTGCTGCGCGAAGCAGGCAAGCTCGACGACGCCACCGCGCGGGGCGTCGGCCAGGTGGCCGACGAGGCCGCGAATCTCATCGGGGAGTTCGACGAGTCGTTCTCCAACCGCCAAACGTGGAACAACGCGGCGCTCGCGGCGATCGCCGTGTGGTTCGAGGACGACGAGCTCGCCCGCCGCGCCATCGAAGGGCCCACGGGCCTGCTCGAGCATCTGACACGCGGGTTCGGGCGGGACGGCATGTGGTACGAGGGAGAGAACTACCACCTGTTCGCGCTGCGCGCCCTGCTGACTGGAGCGGCGTGGGCGCGCGAGGCGGGCGTCGACATGTACGCGGAGCGACAGCTGGCCCGGCGCCTCCAGGCGGCCCTGCTTGCCCCATCCCGCACCGCGCTGCCGGACCTCACGTTTCCGGCGCGGAAAGACTCGCCGTTCGGAAGGTCCCTGGCGCAGCCGGCGTACCTCGAGCTGTGGGAGGTCGGACTCGCGAACCTCGGGAAAGGGGAAACGGGAAACGGGAACGGTGAACTTGAGAGTTGGCTCACGACTCTGTACCAGGCGCCGGCCGTCCGACCAGAGCTGTTCGAGTCCTACCTGCATGACGCGCCGTTGCCACCTGTCCCGTTTCCCGTTTCCCGTCGCACGTTGTCGTGGTGGTCTCTGCTCTTCATGACCCCTCAACTTCCGAGTGACGCGCCCGCCTGGTCTCCCGGCAGCGTCCTGCTCGAGTCCCAGGGGCTCGCGGTCCTCCGGACCGCCGACCGGTACGTGAGTCTCGAGAGTGGCCAGTTCGGCGGCGGGCACGGGCACCCGGACCGCCTGCATCTCACGCTCCACGCGGGCGGCGTGCATTGGCTCGCGGACCCCGGCACCGGGAGCTACGTCGCGCGCGACCTGTTCTGGTATCGCTCCACTCTGGCGCACAACGCGCCCCGGCTCGACGGGGCGTCGCAACCGGCGGGCGACGCGGTATGCGAGGCGTGGGACGCCCCGGGCGAGTGGGCCTGGGTCCGCGGGCGCTACGGCGACCTCACCCGCACCGTCGTCTCAGGCCCCGCATACGCGCTGGATGTGGTCGAGCTGGGGAGTCGCGGCGATCACCTGGTCGAGCTCCCCTGGCATTTCGCGGGTACGGGGCAGGTAGGAGGTGGCACGTGGGTGGCCGGCGAGCCGGCAGTCGAGTTCGTCTCGCGCGTCGAGCGCTTCGTCCCCGATCGAGCCGGTCCGGTGGTCCTCGAACTTGCCGCGGGTCCCAGGCGGCTGAAGGCGGTCCTGCTGTTCGACGGGGAGCTGCTGCGGGCCGAAGGGCCGGGACGCCCGCAAGCGGGGGAACGGGCGACGTTCTACGTCGCGCGGGCGAAGGGGCGCGGGACGCGCTTCATCGCCGTGCTCGAGTCGTTCGCCGATTCGGGCGTCGTGCAGGGTGTACGAGCGCATGGCGGCGTGATCGAGGTGGACACCGTGCCGGGCACGCACCGCCATACCGCCACGACGGGTGGTTGGGAGATCGCGACGGATTCCGGTCGCGTGCGCCTCGCCGGCGGGCGCGAGCCCGAGCCCCCGTTCGCGCCGCTGCTGGAGCTGGACCGCCCCAAGCCCGCGATCGCGGCCGCGCTGCGCGTCACCGAGCCGCCGCCGCTCGACGGGACGCTCGACGGGTTCGACACGAGCGAGCCGTTCCGCCTCGAGCTGGAGGACCAGTACCGCCGCAGCGAGGAGGCCTACTCTGGTCCCGAGGACTTTTCCGCCGTCGCCTACGCCGCCTGGGATGACGACGCCCTCTATGTCGCGGTCGAGGTCACGAAGCCCGACGTCTGCTTCCGCCCGGCAGGCGCGCCGCCGCTGCGGCTCGACAACGAGCCGGATGACGTCCATTCGGACGGCGTGCAGGTGTACATCGCACGCGACGAGGAAGGCGACACGGACCAGGGGGTCGGCTACCTGATTGTTCCGCAGTCGGACGGACGCGGGCTACGCGTGCGGGCGACGAGTCACACGTCGGGGGGCCCGCAGGACGTGCACGGCGCCTGGAGGCGGGTGGAGCGCGGGTTTCGCGTGACGCTCGCCGTGGCGTGGCCCGAGTGGCAGCGCGCGCACGTCGGCGGGCGGGTGCGCTTCGATCTGCTCCTGAACGAGATGCTCCCGGGACGGCTGCGGCGGGCCGGGCAGCTCGTCTGGAGCGGTGGCAACGGATGGGTGTGGCTGCAAGGGGATCGGCAGGATCCGGAGCGGATGGGAATCCTGGAGCTGGTGGGATGATCGTCGTGGTGCTGCACGAGCCCCAGGAGCTCGTCAACATCGCGCACGTCGTGCGGGCGCTCAAGAATTTCGGGCTGCGCGACCTGCGGCTGGTCGATCCCCGGGAGTACGACGCGTCTCGCATCGCTGGCATCGCGCACCAGACGCAGGACGTCCTGGCTCGCGTGGCCCGGTTCGAGGGTCTGCCGGACGCCCTGGCGGACTGTGTTCACGTCGTCGGGTTCACGGCGCGGGGCCGCACGGCCAAGCGCAACCTGCAGCGGCCGCGCGAGGCGGCCGGGGAGATCCTCGGCCAGGCGGATGCCGGTCCGACAGCGCTGCTGTTCGGTCGCGAGGACAAGGGCCTCCCCAACGAGGCGCTCGATCTGTGCCACCGCGTCGTCACGATCCCCACCAACCCGGCGTATCCTTCTCTCAACCTGGCCCATGCCGTCGTGCTGATGCTGTACGAGCTCGCCGTGACGCGCGGCGACGAGAGCCGGCCGTTCAAGGCGCCCCGGCGCGAGGGCCCGCCTGCGACCGCGGGCGATCTCGAGCGTCTGTTCGCGGACGTCGAGGCGGCGCTGCGGGTGATCGAGTTCTTCAAGACGCGGCAGGCCGAGGGCGTGATGCGCACGGTGCGCGAGGTGATCCACCGGACGCCGCTCGACGAGCGTGAAGCGAAGCTCGCGCGTGCGATGGCCATCGAGGTGGTGAAATACGGTGAGCGACTGGCGCGTTCCCGGGTTCACGTCGACCGGTAGCAAGCGACCCGACGCGCTGTTCGGCGCCGCGGCACCGGAGGACCTCGCAGGCCTTCCGACGCGCATGACGCGCGCGGAGGGGTACCGCGTGTGGGATGCCGCAGGCCGCGAGTACGTGGACTACGTGATGGCCCTCGGCGCCGTCGCGCTCGGCTACGGGCACCCCGCGGTGAATCGCGCGGCGGAGCAGGCGATCGCGGCGGGCGTCGCGGGTCCGCTGCCACCAGTGTTGGAAGAGGAGCTGGCCGCTGCGCTCGCCATGCGGATCCCGTGGCTCGAGCAGCTGCGCTTCTTGAAGACCGGTGCTGAAGCCGTGGCTGCGGCGGTGCGGCTGGCGCGCGTGGCGACCGGGCGCGAGCGCGTGCTCGGTTGCGGGTACCACGGCTGGCTCGACTGGTCTCAGGGAGGCGAAGGCATCCCCGCGACGACCCGTGCGCTGTATGGGGAGATCCCGTTCAACGACGTGGACGGAACCCGACGGGTGATTCGCGAAGCCGGCGATCGTCTCGCCGTCGTCGTGGTCGAACCGGTGGTGGTGGTCGAGCCCACGCGCGAATGGCTGGAGGTGCTGCGCCAGGAGACCACGCGGGTGGGCGCGGTGCTCGTGTTCGACGAGATCAAGACGGCGTTCCGGCTGGCGATCGGCGGTGCGGCCGAGCGCTATGGCGTTCGCCCCGACCTCGCGGTGCTAGGCAAGGCGATGGCGAACGGGTTTCCCCTGGCGGTGGTGGGCGGCAGGGCGGACCTGATGGCCGGCGTGGCCCGCACGTGGATCTCGTCGACGCTCGCGACCGAAGCTGTGGCGCTCGCGGCGGCCCAGGCGACGCTGGAGACGTTCGCGCACGAAGATGTGTCCGGGCATCTGCACCGCATGGGCACCCGGTTGCTGCACGGCCTCCATCGCCTGCACAAGGAGCACGGCGATGTGGTGATCGGGGTGGGCGGGATCGCAGAGATGTGCTTTCTCCATTTCGCGAGCGAGACTATCTCACGGGACGTAGCGCGGGGCTGTGCGGCGCGCGGCCTCCTGTTCAAGCGCACGGCGTACAATTTTGTGTCCATGGCGCACGAGGAGGTTACCGTGGACCGGACGTTGGATATCTTGGGGGACGTGCTCAGAGCGATCCAGCTGTGACCCTGCAACGCAAGCTGCTATTGGGTTTTGCCCTGATGGTCGTCCCGACCCTGTTTGTCGGCGTCCAGGCCATTCGGACCAACGCGCGGGAGCGCGGCACGCTGGAAGCGCTGGGCCAGCGTCTGGCGCGCTCGCGCACGTACGCGGACGTCGAAGACGCGATGTTCAATCAGACGCAGGTCATCTGGCGTTACCTCGGCGGGGATCCCACCGCCAAGCAGGAATTCCCGCTCACCGAGCAGGTGGTGACCTTCCGGCTCGACCGCTGGGCCGCGGGCCTTCCCCCTGACGAGGTCAAGCTCGTCGACGGCGTGCGCCGCATCGAAGCCGACATTAGGACCGTGGCGGATCGCGTCTTCCAGCTGCACGATGCCGGGCAGGGGGACCAGGCGGCACTCATCGCGCGGCGCGAGCTGCTGGAGCGGCTGCAGCCGACGCTTGCCAGCGTGAACCGTGAGGTCTATCGGCAGGCCCGCGAGCTCAGCGTGCAGGGCGCCGTCACGCAGATGCAGACCATCGTCGAGACGAAACGTTGGGTCCTGTGGGCGACCGTGTTTCTGGCGCTCGTCGCCGGCCTGATCGCGTCCTGGCTCATCGCGCGCGACCTGGCGCGCCCGCTCACCGAGCTGCGCCACGCGATGGCCGTCGTCGGCGCGGGCGACCTCGAACATACGATCGCTCACGCCATCGTGCCCCGGTCCTCGGACGAGATCGGCGACTTGGCGCGGGCCTTCGCCCGCATGACCGAGCAGCTGCGGCAGTCGCGCGCACAGCTGGTGCAGTCCGAGAAGCTCGCGTCGATCGGCCAGATGGCCGCCGCGGTGGCCCACGGCCTGCGCAATCCGCTCGCCAGTCTGCGTGCCGCGGCCCAACTCGCCCGGCACCGCGTCGACGCTCCGGCCGCCCGCGAGCAGCTCGATGCCATCGTGGAGCAGGTCGACCGACTCGATCTGCGCATCGCTCACCTGCTGCAATTCTCCCGGCCCGCGCCGTTCCACCCGCTGCGCGAGAGCGTGCGGGCGCTGGTCGACGGCGCCCTCGCCGGATTCTCGGAGCTGTTGCGCCAGCGCAAGGTCGAGCTCGCCGTCCACGCCCCGGTCGCCCTCCCCGAGATCCAGGTGGACCCGATGCGGCTCGAGCAGGCCCTGACCGAGCTGGTCTCGAACGCGCTCGACGCCATGCCGGAGGGCGGGCGGCTGGACGTCGCCACGCGGACCGAGCCCGGTGCGAGCGGCGTGGGCGGTGTCGTCGTCGAGGTCACCGACACCGGCCGCGGCATCGCCCCCGAGATTCTCCCCAACCTGTGCGAACCCTTCTTCACGACGCGGCCCGAGGGTACCGGCCTGGGGCTCGCGATCGCCAAGCGCTACGTGGAGGAGGCGGGCGGCCGGCTCGACATCGCGAGCACCGTCGGCCGCGGCACCACGGTGCGGATCTGGCTGCCCATCGCGAGCGGCGAGGTCACGCCCCAGCCGGCACGGAGTATCGCGTGAGCGGCTCGACCGTGCTGATCGTGGACGACGAGCAGTCGCTGGCGCGCTCCGCCAAGGCGTTCCTGGCCGACCACGGCTACGAGGCGGAGGTGGCAGGCACGGGGGAGCAGGCGCTCGAGCTGCTCGCCGCCCTGCAGCCGGACGTCGTCTTCGCCGACGTCCGGCTGCCCGGGATGAGCGGGCTCGATCTGCTCAAGCGGATCCGCGCGTTCGATCCCGTGATCCCGGTGATCATGTTGACGGCCTACGGCTCGATCGAGGGCGCCGTGGAAGCGGTGAAGCTCGGCGCCTTCGACTACGTCAAGAAACCGGTGGACCTGGAGGAGCTGAAACTGCTCGCCGACCGCGCGCGTGAGACGCGTCTCTTGAAGCAGGAGCTGTCCTACTACCGCCGTCGCGCCACGACGGACGTCGGCTTCGAAGGACTGGTGGGCGAGTCGCGCGCCGTGCACGCGGTGCTCGAGCGGGCCCGACAGATCGCGGCGCTCGACGAGACGCCGCCGGTGCTGCTCACCGGCGAAACCGGCACCGGCAAGGGTCTCCTGGCTCGCGCGATCCACGCCGCGGGCCCGCGGGCCACGAAGCCGTTCATCGAGGTCAACTGCACGGCGCTGCCGGCCACGCTCATGGAAGCCGAGCTGTTCGGCCACGAGCGCGGGGCGTTCACGGACGCCAAGGAATCGAAGCCCGGCCTGATGGAGGCGGCGGAGGGGGGGTTTCTGTTCCTCGACGAGATCGGCGACGTGGACCTGGCGGTGCAGGGAAAGCTGCTGCGGGCGATCGAGGAGCGGGCGGTGCGGCGCGTGGGCAGCGTGCGCGAGCGCAAGATCGACGTCCGCATCATCGCCGCCACCAACCGCGATCTCGAGCGCGCGGTGGGCGAGGAGCGGTTCCGCAAGGATCTGTATTTCCGGCTCGCGGTGATCGTGCTCGACGTGCCTCCCCTGCGCCAGCGCGGGGAGGACGCGCTGCTCCTCACCGAGTACTTCCTGCGCACGTTCAACGCCAAGTACGGAAAGGTCGTGCGCGAGCTGAGCCGCGCTGCGCGCGAGCTGCTGCTCTCCTACCCCTGGCCGGGGAACGTCCGCGAGTTGAGCCATGTCATCGAGCGCGCCGTCCTGTGGAGTCGGGGTCCGACGCTCGATGTCGAGCACCTGTCGCTCACGCGGCCCGTTGGCTCGACCGACCACGGCAATGCCGCGAAGCCGGACGCGGCCACGCTCCCGCAGTGGGAGAAGACGATAATAGAGCAGGCGCTGCGGGACGCAGGGGGAAACCAGACGAAGGCGGCCCAGCGCCTCGGCATATCGCGTGACACGCTGCGTTACCGTCTGAAGAAATTCGGGCTGAGTGGGTGACCACACCCACGGGTGGGTGAAAAGACTCACCATTCGCTTGGTTCGTGGCCAACACGGTCTCCCCAATCGCTTGCGGGGAAATGACTTGCCAGGTCGGCCTGTCTGGCACGGAGTCTGCCTCTCATCTAGGGCAAGCGGTTCGTAGGGATCGATCGACCCCACCGTTTCTGGAGGACGCAACATGAAGTGGACCAAGCCCGAATTCGAAGTCGTCGAGCTGGGGATGGAAGTCGGCGCGTACGCCGGCAACGCCTGAACCAAGCCGGAACAGCTGAAGAGGGGCCGGGTGACAAACCCGGCCCCTTTGTTCAATGCGCGTGATCATTCTCGGCTCGGCGGCGGGTGGCGGAGTCCCCCAATGGAACTGCGCCTGCCCGAACTGCATTGATGCCCGGCACGACAACCGCGGCCGCACCCAATCGTCAGTGGCCGTGAGCGCGGACGGCGAGCGCTGGATTCTGCTCAACGCCTCGCCCGACCTCCGCACGCAGCTCGCCGCTCATCACGAGCTGTGGCCTCGGGGCCGCCGCGGTTCGGGCATCGCCGCGGTGATCCTGACCGACGGCGAAATCGATCATACGCTCGGCCTGCTCCTGATGCGCGAGAGCGCCAGCAAGCTGCCCGTGTACGCGCCGGCGGGTGTCACGGCCCTGCTGGACGGCGCCTGGCCGCTCTACCGGGTGCTCTCGGCCTACTCGGGAGTGGAGCCGCGGGTGCTCGACGAAGCTCGGCCCATGCCGCTCACCGATCACGCGGGTGCTGCGCTCGGGCTGTGCTGCTCCGCCGCCCCCGTCGCCCGGCGGCCGCCGCGTTACGCTCGTGGCGTCTCCCAGGCGACCTTCGATGTCGGCCTGCGGCTCGAAGACGAGCGCACCGGCGGCACGCTGGCGTACGTGCCGACGGCCGGCGCGATCGACGATCGGGTGCGACGGGTCGCGAGCGGCGCCGATCTCCTGTTGTTCGACGGCACGTTCTGGTCGGACGACGAGCTCCGCGCCGTGGTCGGCGGCGACGCCCCTACGGCGCGCGAGATGGGGCACCTGCCCGTCGGCGCGCCCGGGGGCAGCCTCGAGCTGTTGCCGCGACTCGACGCCAAGCGCACGGTGCTCGTGCACATCAACAACACCAATCCGATGCTGTGCCCCGGCTCGGCCGAGCGGACGCAGGTCGAGGCGTCGGGGGTGCTGGTGGGAGAAGACGCGATGGAGTTCGAGCTGTGAGCGCGCCGCTGCGCTCGCAAGCTCCGGTCGCCGCGTTGGCGCACCGGCTGCGTGAGCTGCTGGAGCGCCGCTATCACCATCTGCACCCGTTCAACCAGCGGATGCACCGCGGCGAGTTGTCACGCGAGGAGCTGCAGCTCTGGGTCGCGAACCGCTTCTACTACCAGATCAACATTCCGGTGAAAGACGCGCTGATTCTCGCCAATTGCCCGGAGCGCGAGGTGCGCCAGCAGTGGATCCAGCGCGTCATCGATCACGACGGGCAGCCGGGCGCAGAAGGCGGCATCGAAGCGTGGCTGCGGCTGGGCGAAGCGATGGGGGTGAAGCGCCCCGAGCTGCTCGAGCAGCGGCGGCTGCTCCCCGGTGTGCGCTTTGCGGTGGATGCCTACGTCAACTTCTGCCGATCGAGGCCCTGGCTCGAGGCGGTGGCCGCATCGCTCACGGAGATGTTCGCCCCGCTGATCGTCAAGGAGCGGCTCGCCGCGATGCTCGGCCACTACACGTGGGTGGATCCCGACGGCCTGCAGTACTTCAAGAATCGTCTGCAGCAGGCGCCCCGTGACGCGGACTACGCGCTCGGGCTCGTCACCGAGCGGTTCCGAAATCCCGCCGACCAGGACCGCGCGGTCGCCGCGCTCGAGTTCAAGTGCGACGTGCTGTGGTGCCTCCTGGACGCGGTGGAGCGGGGCCCGCTGCCTGGAGCCGGCACATGAGTCCCGCGACGGCGGCGGCTGTTCCGCGCCTCCATGCCAAGGCGCGCCTCCAGCGAGATGAGGTCCGGGGGCGTGAGGTGCTGCTCTATCCCGAAGGCCTGGTGGGACTCAACCCCACCGGTGCGGAGATCCTCGCGTTGTGCGACGGGGTACGCTCGCTCGCCGACATCGTGGCGACGCTGGAGCGGCGCTACGACGTGACGGGGCTCGAGCGCGACGTCGCCGCGTTTCTCGACGGACTGGCGGAGAAGGGCCTGGTGCTCTATGGACCCTAAACCTCTCTGGCTGCTCGCCGAGCTGACGTACAAGTGTCCGCTGCAATGTCCCTACTGCTCGAACCCGCTGGACTTCGCCGGCCCGCGCTTCAAGCGCGAGCTCTCGACCGATGAATGGTGCCGTGTGTTCCGCGAAGCCAAGGCGCTCGGTGTGCTGCAGCTCGGGCTCTCCGGCGGCGAGCCCACGTTGCGGCCCGACCTGGAGCAGCTGGTCCGCACCGCGCATGGACTGGGGCTGTATACGTCGTTGATCACCTCGGCCTTCCGGCTCACCAGGGAGCGGTTGGCCGGCCTGAAAGCGGCGGGGCTCGACCACGTGCAGATCAGCGTCCAAGGCGCCGACGCGGAACTCTCGGACGAGATCGCGGGCACGGCGTCCTACCGGGACAAGATCGCGGCGTACCATTACACGCGCGAGCTGGGGTTTCCGCTGACCGTCAACGTGGTGCTGCACCGCCGCAATCTCCACCAGGTCGAGGCACTGATCCGGCTTGCCGAATCGCTCGGCGCCGAACGGATCGAGCTCGCCAACACGCAGTTCTACGGGTGGGCGCTCCACAATCGCGACGCGCTCATGCCGACCAAGGCTCAGCTTGCCGCGGCGTGGCAGGTGGTCGAGCGGGAGCGGGCCCGCCTCGGGACGAGGCTCGAGATCGTGTGGGTCCTCCCCGACTACCACGAGCAGTTCCCCAAGCCGTGCATGGGCGGCTGGGGGCGCGCCTACATGACCGTCACGCCGGCGGGCGAGGTGTGGCCCTGTCATGCGGCGGGCCGGATCACCACGTTGACCTTCGAGAACGTGCGGGACCACCCGCTCGACTGGATCTGGGAGCACTCCGCCGCGTTCAACCGGTTCCGCGGCGACGCCTGGATGCCCGAGCCGTGCCGCTCGTGCCCGCGCAAGACGCAGGATTTCGGCGGGTGCCGTTGCCAGGCCTTCCTGGTCGCGGGCGACGCGGGCATCACGGATCCGGTGTGCTCCCTCTCGCCGCATCGCCATCTGATCGACGCCGCGCTCGCGGACGAGCGCGAACCCGAGGAGTGGACCTACCGCGCGGCCCCTGCGTCGCGCGCGCTCGCCGGGAGAGGATGACCGCCGCCGCGATCGAGGCGCGCGGGCTCGGCAAGGATTTCGGCTCGATCCGCGCGCTCGATCAGCTCGACCTCGACGTCCGCGAAGGAGAGTTCTTCGGCCTGCTCGGGCCGAACGGGGCCGGCAAAACCACCACCGTCCATCTGCTCGCCACGCTGCTCGCGCCGACCCGCGGGACGGCGCGCGTCGGGGGGCACGACGTGGCGAGGGACGACCTCGCCGTCCGGCGCGTCATCGGCCTCGTGTTCCAGGAGACCACGCTGGACCGCGATCTCACCGTCCAGGAGAACCTCCGCTTCGCCGCCCGCTTGTGGAACCTGCCCGGGCGACTCGCCGTGCCGCGGATCGAGGCGCTCGTCCGCCAGTTCGGGCTGTTCGAGCGCCGCGCCGATCCGGTGCGCACCCTCTCGGGGGGCATGCGCCGTGCCGCGGACCTGGCCCGCGGCATGCTGCACGAGCCCCGCGTGCTGTTCCTGGACGAGCCGACGGCCGGCCTCGACCCGCGCGCCCGTCGCTCGCTGTGGGATCTGATCCGCCGGCTGCGCCAGGCGTCCGGCCTGACCGTGTTCCTCACGACGCATTACGTGGAGGAGGCGGAGCCGTGCGACCGCGTGGCCGTGATGGATCACGGGCGGCTCGTGGCGTTGGGGACACCGGCCGACTTGAAACGCACCACCGGCGTCGGGTCGCTCGAGGAGGTGTTCCTGGCGCGCACCGGCCACCCGCTGGCCGAGACGGGAGCCGGGTGAGCATGCGCGCGGTGTACGGGATCGTCGTCCGCGAGCTGGTGCGGTTCCGGCGGCAGCGAGCTCGCGTGCTCGCGAGCATCGGGCGGCCGTTCGTGTGGCTGATATTCGCGGGTGCGGGGTATGCGGCCGTCTTCGCCGGGCGCAACGAAATCGACTACCGGGTCTACATGGCGCCGGGGCTGCTCGGGATGGTAGTGATGTTCGGCGCGCTGCTCGCGGCGCTGTCGACCGTCACGGACCGCGACGCCGGCGTCCTCCGGATGGTGCTCGTGGCGCCGATCCGGCGCAGCACGATCGCGCTCGGCAAGGCGCTGGGAGCCACCGTGCTCGGGACGACGCAGGCGGTGGTGGTCGCGGCCCTGCTGCTGCCGCTCGTTCACTTGCGACCCAGCCTCGCGGACGGCCTGCTCGCCGGATTGGCCCTGGTGCTCTCCAGCCTCGCGTTGGGTGCCGTTGGCCTCGTGCTCGCCGCGAGCATCCGCTCCCTCGAGAACTTCGCCGGGGTGATGAACTTCGTCGTCTTTCCGATGCTGTTCCTGTCGGGTGCGCTGTACCCGGTGCGCCACCTCGGACCGGTGCTGCGTCTCGTCGCCTACGTCAACCCGCTGGCCTACGGCGTGGATCTGCTCAAGCACGCGCTGCTGGGCGCGTGGGCGGGCGCCGGGTATGGTGGGGAGCTGTCGCCGTGGCTCGACGTCGCGGCCCTCGCCGGGTTCGCGGTCGCGGGGCTCGTCGCCGCCGCGCCGCTCCTCGCCCGCGAGGGCGGGGTGACCCGCACGGCGTTTCGGGAGCGGGCCTAGCTGACCACCAGGCGGGTGATGATCGCCGTGATGATCAAGACGAGGAGGGTGGCGGCGATGCTCGTAAGGAGTGTGTAGGCGGCGGTCCTGTCGCGCGGGGCCTTGGTGACCGGAGGCAGCCCCGCGGCGTACAAGCGGATGCTGTAGAGCCCCACCAGCATCGCCAGCGGCTCGATCCGCGGGAACAGGGCGAACACGCTGGCGAGCCAGTACGGCGTGCTGCCGTATGCCGCGATCTTCAGGGCCTGCACGCGATTCCGCTGTGCCCCGATTGACGCCCCGATCACGTCGATCGCCACCGCCAGCGCGTAGACGCCGACCAGATTGAGCACGTACTCTAGGACGCCCGCCTGCACCGCGGTCCCGAGACTGACGGGCACCGTGCCGAACGTGAGCAGGCTGCCGCGCTCGCCGAACACGATCCCCCCGATCGTGGCCGCGATTGGGCCGATCGCTGCCATGGGCACGAGGTAGCGCCAGTAGATCGGGCCGGCGGTCGTGAACTCTCCGGCGATCGTGGCCCACTCCTGCGTGGGCTGCAACAGCAGGCGCTGCGCCCGCATGAGCCACGCCGGCAGCTTGCGCGCTGTCCGGGGCGACGGCTTGGCGGCCGGCGTGCCGTCGTGTAACTCAAATTCATGCATGCTCATCGACATCCACGCCCACTTCTACCATGACCGGACACCGCGCGCCGACTGGCGCGAGCGCAACACCAGCCGCCTGTCCGCCGGAGACAAGATCGGGGTCACCCACCACGTGGCGTCGATCCTCGGCACCTGGGGCCTGACGTCGCCGATCTACTTTCCCTCGCCGCGGGACGTCACCTACGGCAACGACGCCCTGCTCGCGCTCCAGCGGCAGCACCCCGATCGCGTCCGCGGCTATGTCACCGTCAACCCCAACTACACCACCCACGCACGTGCCGAGATCGAGCGGTGCCTCGGCGCCGGGATGGTGGGGATCAAGCTGGCGGCCAGCCGCCGCGCGACCGACCCCCTGCTCGACCCGCTCTGCGAGCTGGCCCGGGCGCGGGGCGTTCCGGTGCTCCAGCACGTGTGGCAGCACCGGCGGCGCGATTGGCCGGGGCAGGAGGCGTCGGATGGCGCCGAGCTCGCCGCGCTGGCCGCGCGCCATCCGGACGTTCGCTTCATTCTCGCCCACATCGGAGGCGGCGGCGACTGGCAGCACTCGCTCGCGGCGCTGCGGACCGTGGCGAACGTGTATGTCGATCTCTCGGGGAGCGGTGTGGACGGCGGTATGCTCGAGGCGTGCCTCGAATCGGTGGGCGTGGAGCGGCTGCTTTGGGGCACCGACCTGACCATGGAGACCGGGTGGGCCAAGCTGCGCTACCTCGCGCACCTCCTGTCGCCCGCGCAGCTCGAGCTCGTGAAGTGGAAGAACGCGGCGCGCATCTTCCCGCCTGGCGCGTTCCCCGCCGACTGATGCGGATCGACGTCAACGCCTTCCTCGGCGCCTACCCCTACCGCCGGGTACCCGGTACGGCTCCCGAGCGGCTGATGCAGGCGCTCGAGCGCGTTCAAATCGACGAGGCGTGGGTGAGCCACCTGCCGAGTCTCTTTTGGCGCCAGCCGATGGAGGGGAACGCCTGGCTGTACGACACCGTCGCGCGGGAGCGGCGGCTCCGGCCCGTGCCCGCGGTGCACCCGGGGCTCGCCGGCTGGGCGCCGACCTTGGGAGAGGCGGTCGACCACGGCGCCCCGGCGGTCCGGTGCGATCCGGCGCACTACGGCCTCGACCCGGCGGGGCCCGAGGTGCGGGTGCTCGCCGCGGCCTGCAGCGCGGCAAAGCTCCCCCTCATGATGGCGGTGCGCCTCGAGGACGCGCGCCAGCGTCACCCGAACGACCGCGCCGCTGAGCTCCCCGCCGCGGCGGTGCGCGCGTTGATCCGCAGCGACGACGCCGTACGGCTGCTGATCACGCACGCGGATCGCGCGTTCATCGAGGAGGTGCACTTCGGATCGACGCCCGACGAGGCGGCGCGGATCTGGTGGGACATCAGCTGGATCTGGGGCCCGCCGGAGGATCATCTCGCGATGCTCGTGGAGACGGTGGGCGTGGAGCGCTTCGTGTTCGGCACGGGGCAGCCGCTCCGCATCCCGGAAAACGCCGTCGCGAAGCTCGACCTCCTCGATCTCGGCGCACAGCGGCGCGCGGCCATCGAGTCGGAGAACGCCCGCGCGGGGTTGCTGCAGTGACCGGGCCTCCTCGGGACCGCCTGACGGCCGCGCTCGAATGGGGTGTCATCCCCGCCGTCCCCGTCCCGTTCCGGGGTGACACGGTGGCGGACGACGCCCTGCGGGCCTATGCCAGCTGGATGGCGGCGCATCAGGTGGCGGGTGTGGCGGTGTGGGCGCACACGGGCCGCGGACCGCACCTCTCGGCCGACCACCGGCGCCGGGTGCTCGCCGCGTGGCGCCGGGCGCTGCCGCTGAGCACGATCGTCGCCGGAGCGACCAGCGTCGCGATGGCCGCGGAGGCAAAGGCCGGCGGGGCCGACGCGATTCTGGCCTTCCCGCGCACCGACGATCCGGTGAGCTACCACGAGGCCCTGGGGCGCGAGCTGCCGGTGATCGCCTTCTATTTGTACGAGGCCGCGGGGGGCGTGGCCTACGACAACGCGACCTTGCACGCGCTGCTCGCGCTGCCGGCCGTGATCGGGATCAAGGTGGCGACGCTCGATTCAGTCGTCACCTTCCGACGCATCGCGGGTCTGATGCGTGACCACCCGGACAAGCTGCTCATCACCGGGGAGGATCGCTTCCTGGGGTACTCGCTCACCATGGGGGCGCGGGCGGCCTTGATCGGCATGGGCGCGGCGCTCACGGACCTGCAGAGCGCCCTGGTCGAATCGTTTCGTGTGGGCAACTTCGCCAAGTTCGTCCGCCTGTCGGGCCTGTGCGACCGGTTCGCCGAGGCGACGTTCATCCCGCCACTGGAGGGGTACGTGCGCCGCATGCTGTGGGCCCTGGCGGCCGACGGCGTGATCCCGGACGATGCCTGCGACGACCCGTGGGGGCCGAGCCTGCCAGCAGTCGAGCGGGACGCGGTGCGCCGGGCGGTGCGCGAGGCACGCAGTGCACGCATCAGCTTGCCGTGAGGCCGATCCCCCGGCGCTCGTTTCTCGCGGCCTGCGCCGCGGCGGGCGGGGCTGCCCGCATGTTCCCCTTGATGAAGGGCGGGCTCTCGATGACGAAGCAACCGCACGTGGTGGTGGTCGGCGCCGGCGCGTTCGGTGGTTGGACCGCCCTCTGGCTGCGCCGCGGCGGCGCCCGCGTCACGCTGGTCGACGCCTGGGGCCCCGGCAACTCCCGCGCCAGTTCCGGCGGCGAGACCCGCGTCATCCGCGGGACCTACGGCCCCCGCGCGATCTACACGCACCTGACGGCGCGCGCGCTCCACCTGTGGAAAGAGAACGAG
>QHTP01000156.1 GCA_003220855.1 Gemmatimonadota bacterium | reverse complement strand
GGGGAGATCTGCTCGGTGGCCGCCAGAATCCCGACGGCGATTGGGAGGTCGAAGGCGGAGCCGTCTTTTCGGATATCGGCGGGGGCGAGATTGACGGTGATGCGCTTCAAGGGGAAGGTGTAGCCGGTGTTCGCGAGCGCCGCGTACACCCGTTCGCGCCCCTCCTTCACGGCGCCCTGCGGCAGACCGACCGTCGCGAAGGTGGGCAACCCGTTGGCGATGTCGGTTTCCACGTCGACGAGATAGGCGTCGATCCCGAACACCGCGGCGGAGCGGACGCGGGCAAGCATGAGTTACGATGCATGCCCGGTCCACGGGAGTGTCACCCAATCAGCGCACGGCAGATCGTCTTGTTGCGGACCTCACCCGGTCCTCACCGCCTGTCCCCCTCTCGCCATCTCGCCCGGTCCTCACCCCCTGTCCCCCTCTCGGCGTGCGGAGAGGGGGGACGCATGGCTCAGAACTCCACGCGCGCCGCGAGCCCGGAGGTGCCCCGCGCCCCGAACCACGGGGCGAAGGTCACCCGTGACTGCGCGGGGTGAGCGTTCCCGATCAGGCGGACGGCGCCGAGCGCCAGCGACGCCGTGCCGACGCCGGCGTTCAGGAGGCCCAGGGTCCCACGAGGCCCAGACGTCCCCAGGTTGGGCGCCCCGGCGATGATGCCGATCATTCCTGCACCCACAGCTGCGATCCCGCTCGCCTGACGCGAGAGGCCGGTGTGGAGGACATTGAGCGTGAAGGTCGCGACGTTGGCGGCGACGCTGACACCGGTCGCGACTTTGTATCCCTGGCTGGCCGGATATACAGCGCCGGCCACGGCGCAGTCGCCGGTCGGCCCACCACAGCCGTAGGTGGGCTGGATCCGCGTCGCCTCCGCCAGCGTGATGCCGTTCTCCGCGAGCCAGCGGCGTACATCCGGGTCGTCCTTGAGCTCGGGGACGCGCGCGTAGTTGCGGGTCGCCGCGATCCGGAGCACCACGTCTTCGTGACCCGTCTGCTCGACCAGGTACGCGAAGCCGCAGCGGATCCCCCGCCAGTCGATAAAGACCGGTACGTCGCGATCCGGGAAGTCGGTGTTGCGTGGGAACACGCCCCGCACCTGGTAGGCGTGAAGCACATCCAGGACGCGGGCGCGCGCCGCGCGCTGGGCGGCCGTCAAGCCCGGTACATCCCGCGCCCGCAACTCACGCTCGACGCTGTCGAAATGGGCTCGGAGGCGGGTCCGTTCCGCGACGGCGAATGAGGGCGAGACGGGCGAGCGCCACAGCGCCGCCGCGAGCGCCCCGGTCATCACGGTTGAGAATATCACGGCCTTGCGCATGGGGACCTCCTTGGCGTGCGGAGCTTTGCCCGCAGCCTATGCCGGGGCGACACGGCTTGTCAAGCCTGTGGTGTCGGCGTGTGGTGTCGGCGCTCTGGCGGCCCTGGCCGCGCCCACCTCCGGGCTCTATGATGGGGGGAACTTGCGAGCAGGAGCTCCCGGTGGCCGACGCTTTTCCCCCGCTGCGGGCCGCGCTCGCGGGCCGGTATACAATCGAGCGCGAGCTCGGGCGTGGGGGGATGGCGACGGTCTACCTCGCCCAGGACCGCAAGCATGGTCGTCCGGTGGCCATCAAAGTGCTGGCACCCGAGCTCGCCGCCGCCGTGGGGCGCGACCGATTCTTGCGGGAAATTGAAACCGCCGCCCGCCTGACACATCCCCACATCCTGCCGTTGCACGACTCCGGTGAGGCGGACGGCCTCCTCTACTATGTCATGCCTTACGTCGAGGGCGAGTCGCTGCGCGACCGGTTGTCCCGGGAGCACCAGCTCCCCATCGAAGACGCCATCTCGATCACACGTGAAGTCGCCAGCGCATTGAGCTACGCCCACAGCCACGACGTCATCCACCGGGACGTCAAGCCCGAGAACATTCTCCTGTCGGGCGGTGAAGCGATCGTCGCCGACTTCGGCATCGCGGGTGCGCTCGACGCCGCAGGGGGTGGAAAGCTCACGCGCACCGGCGTCGTGCTCGGGACGCCCGCGTACATGAGCCCGGAGCAGGCCGCGGGAGAACGGGCGCTGGACGGCCGCTGCGACGTCTACGGGCTGGGCTGCGTGTTGTACGAGATGCTCACGGGGGAGCCGCCATTCACGGGCCCGACCAGCCAGGCGATCATCGCCAAGCGCTTCAGCGATCCCGTTCCATCCGCCCGGCGGTTGCGGGGGACGATTCCGGTGCCGCTCGATCGCGCGATCGTGAAGGCGTTGGCCCGGGCTCCGGCGGACCGGTTCGCCACCACGCGAGAGTTCGCCGAGGCGTTGCGCGCGCCGGTGGGCGCCGCCCCGGACGCCACCCCGACGGCCGAGACGGCGGCCCCGATCCGGGAAAATCCCCGGGAAACCGCGCGTCATGCGTTCGCCCGCCACGCCTGGCGCGAGGCGTACGAGACCTTCGCGACGGCGGACGCGGAGGGCGCCCTCTTGGTGGAGGACATCGAGCGTCTGGCCGAATCGGCGTGGTGGATCGGCCGCATCGACGACTGCATCGCCGCCCGCGGACGCGCATTTACGATCTACATGGACCGGAACGAGCCCCGGGCCGCGGCGGCCGTCGCGGTGCGCCTCGCCGAAGACTTTTTTCGCCGCCAGGCCAAGTCCCTCGGCAACGGGTGGCTCAAGCGCGCCGAGCGGCTGCTGGATGACGTGCCGGAGTGCCCGGAGCACGTCGCGCTGCTACGTCTCCATGCGGTGCTGGCCCTGGAGAGCGAGGGAGACGTCGACAAGGCCCTGGGCCTCGCCCGGCGCACCTCCGACCTCGCCACCCGCTTCCACGATCGCGACCTGCAGGCCCTGGCCCTGCACGACATCGGCCGCATGCTGGTCTCCAAGGGCGAGCTGGCGCGGGGGATGGCCCTGATCGACGAGGCCATGGCCGCCGCGGTGGGCGGCGGGCTCGGTCCCGAAGTGACCGGGCGCATCTACTGCAATATGCTGGGCACGTGCGAGAAGCTGGCCGACTATCAGCGGGCGGGCGAATGGAGCGAGGAGGCGGAGCGCTGGTGCCAGGGGCACACGGAGTCCGGGTTCCCCGGCATCTGCCGGGTGCACCGCGCGGAGCTGATGCGGCTGCGCGGGTCCTGGAGCGACGCCGAAACGGAGTGCCTGCGCGCGGCGCAGGAGCTCAAGGGCTTCTACCACATCGCCGCGGGTGAGGCGTTCTACGAGATCGGCGAGATCCGCCTGCGCATGGGCGACTTGAAGCGCGCCGAGGAAGTATTCCACCAGGCGCACGAGCTGGGCCGGGAGCCGGTCCCGGGCCTGGCGCTGTTGCGCCTGACGGAAGGCAAGATCGACTCCGCGAGAGCGCTGATCGATCGCGCCATCGCCGACCGGCCGGCCGGATCGCTCGATCGGGCGCGCCTGTTGGGCGCGTGCGTGCAGATCGCACTGGCGGCGGGAGACCTCGAGGCCGCGCGCGGTGCCGCCCTCGAGCTGGAGGGGATCGCGGCGGCCTACGGCTCGACGGCGCTGCACGCGAGCGCGGCTCAGGCGCGCGGCGCCGTCCAACTCGCCGCCGGCTCGGGCGCAGCGGCCGTCACCGAGCTGCGCCGCGCCTGCAAGCTGTGGCAGGAAGTCCAGCTGCCGTACGAGACGGCGAGCGCGCGACTGCTGCTCGCGAGCGCCTATCGGGCGACGGCGTGCGCCGAGGACGCGACGCTCGAACAGCAGACGGCGACGTCGTCCTTCAAGGTCCTGGGCGCCGACATCACGACGGCCCGGGCGCTGTGCCGGGCACCCTCCTAACGACGCCCCTCACCGTAGCGACGCGCTCACACCGACCTGAATCACCAGGAGGTGCGCTTCGCTCCGGATCGGGCGGATGGTGAAGGACCCATCGCTGTTCTGCGTGACCCCGCCCTCCGTGACGTACGACGCTTCCCCATTTCGCAGCGCGCGCACGCCCAAGTCGAGCGCGGGTGACGAGAACGACCGTCCCAAGGCAATGCGCACGCCACCGCCGAACTCGGTCATCCACGTCAAGTCGTCGTGCAAGGTTTGCGTGAAGTCGCACCCGCAGGCGTCGTCTGGATTGGCGTCGGTCGCGAAGTAGGAGAAGCCGCCCGCCCAGAATCCGTACAATTGCACGCGCCTGAGGCGGAGCGCGACCTGCGGGCCCGCACGGAGCGACGTGATGTATGATTCGGTATCGAAGGCCGGCGGGCCTGACCACGAGTCGAAGCCGTGGAACAACACGGAGAGGTCCGCCCGCAGCGCTAGTCCGCCGTGCAGTGCGATCGGGACAGCGCCGTACGCGCCGAAGCCACCCGCGGCTTGCACAAACTCCTGGAACTGACCTCGGCCCAGCCCCAACGCCAGGTTGAGTCCGACCTGCGGCCGTTCCCAGCGCCGCGGCTCGTGGGAGCCGGATTGCGGCGCCGCTGGCCTCATGGCGAGCAGGCCGAGCAACGCACCCGACGTGAGCGTCCGTCGCCACATCATGGGGGGGTGACGCGAACGGGAACGGCGGAATCCGTCCCTTGGTTGCCGTCTCCGAGTTGTCCCTGGCGATTTGCGCCCCAACAGTACGCTGCACCGGATGCGGTAACCCCACATGTATGGGCCGCCGTGCTGGTGTTGCCTCCCGCTTGGAGCGCGATGAACGTGTGTCCCCCGCGCACCAGGACCGGCGTTTGGCTGCATGGGAACCCGCCCGGACAGCTTCCTGTGTTCGGATCGACACCGAGTTGGCCGACACGGCTATCGCCCCAGCAGTACGCGACGCCATTGATCGTCAAACCGCACGTATGCCATAGTCCTGTCGTGACTGACGCGAACGAGAGGCCACCCGCAACCGGCACCGGCGTGGGACTGTCCGTTCCGGCGTTGCCATTGCCGAGCTGACCAAACCCGTTGCGCCCCCAACAGTACGCTTCGCCGCCTGTCGTGACACCGCAGGAGTGCCAGAGGCCCGCGCTTACCAGGGTGAAAGAGCGACCGCCTGCCACTGGGAGCGGCGTCGTGCTGCAGAACTGATCCCCCGTGGTGGCGCATGTCTCGGTTGTTGACGCACCCAACTGAAAGTCGGCGTTATTGCCCCAACAGTACGCGACGTTGGTGGTGGTAGCGCCGCAGGTGTGAGACTCGCCGGCACTCACGTTACGGAACACCAGGCCTCCTTCAACCAGCATCGGTGTCGGGCTACACGGCCAGGTCCCCGTGAAGGTGCCCGGGCAGGTCACCGTCGTGGTATCGCCCAGCTGACCGGTGCCGTTGTATCCCCAACAGTACGCCGTTCCGCCCGCGGTGAGGCCGCACGCATGATCGCCTCCGACGCTCACGGACATGAAGTTCACGCCCCCTTGAACCAACACGGGAGTCGCACTGGTCGTGCCGGCGTGATCGTCACCGAGCTGCCCGAACTCGTTGGGGCCCCAGCAATACGTGGTACCAACACCCGTGACAGCACAGGTGACTGCCCTCCCCGCGTCAGCGGCGACAAAGCTCTGACCACCCGAAACGAGAATTGGGGTGCCGCCCAGCTGGTCCCGCACGCCGACGCCCCGGTCGATGGTGCCCCAA
>QHTP01000362.1 GCA_003220855.1 Gemmatimonadota bacterium | reverse complement strand
AGTCCCACCGGATGCCCAGGTTGATCGTGAGGCGCGGCGTCGGGCTCCAGTCGTCCTGAATGTAGGCACCTACTTGAGTATTTTTCGCGCTGACGAAGCCCACGCCAGTGCCGTACGAGAGCGTGTACGGGTTTCGGAAGTCGAACCTCAGCTGCGTGGTGTCGGTGGTCCAGCCGTAATTCGCGGAGTCCACGAACTGCGCGTACTCGAACTTCGGCGTCTCATTGTTTCGCTTGTCGATGTCATAGGTCACGAAGTCGACGCTCACTCCACCCTTGAAGACGTGTTGCCCTCCGGACTGGTGGGTGACGTCGTCGCGCAAGCCGAGTCGCTTTTGGATGAAGTTCTGGGTGCTCAGGTTGCTACCGATCTGCGCATCTTGGCCCGGGTAGTGAAAGAGGCGTGAGACGAGGCCTGGTGTGTTCGGGCTTGGGTCCCGCTGGAAGCGCGAGTAGTCCACCTTGGCTTCGTTTAGCCACGCGCCAGAGAATCGGCTGTACTTGAGCTGCGCGATAGTGGTGTTCTGGCGGAAGTTCACTGCCTCATGGAAGGAGCACATCGAGCAGTTGACGTTGCCGAAGTCACGGACATCCGTTTCATGCCGGTCGCTGACGCTCAACTCGGCCGACGACTTCGAGTCGATGGTGTAGCTCAACTTCCCGAAGCCGAGGCTCTCCCGGAACGGCGACGTGAAGTTGCCGTTGTACCGTTGCGCGAGCTGTACCGAATCGAGCGCCGCGATGCCCGTGGGCGGCCTGAAGTCCACAGCGTTCGCCCGATTCTGGTAGTTCCCCTCGTAGGAGCCGAAGAAGAACAGCCGGTCCTTCTGGATCGGACCGCCCACACTGATGGAAGGTAAGGATCGAGTGTAGTCGGGCTTAACAAACGTTGAGGGCGTTCCGTTCTTGGCGGCGATGCTGTCCGCGAAATGCTTGTCTCTCACCTGGAACGAATCCAGCGCCACCAGGCCCTTGTCCTGGAAGCCGAACAGGACGTTCCCCGTCCATTTGTTGGTGCCGGACTTGGTGGTCGCCGTGATGATCGCGCTCGAGGCCTTCTGATATTCCGCCTTGAAGTTCTGGGTGATGACGCGGTACTCCTGGATCGCGCTCCGCGGGAACGGATTGCCGCGACTAGCGTCTTGACCGCTTACGCCCCCACCCGTTAGATCGTTTTTCAGGCTCGTTCCGTCCACGAAGATGTTGCTCTGATTCGGGCTCGCGCCGCCACCCTGGAAGGTTCGGAACCCGATCCCGTTCACCCGATCTTCGGAGGTGGTGACGCCGGGAGCGAGGGCCGCCAGATCGAGGAAGTTGCGACTCGCGGTCGGCAGCCGTTCGATCTGCTGCTGGGTCACGTTGGTCGCGACTTCGGACGTGCGCATCTCGACACCCGCCGCCGCTGCGACCGTCACGACCTCCAGCTGGATCGCGGAGGTGGCGAGCTTGAAGTCCAAGGGAAATACCTCGCCGATGAGCACCCGCACCGGCACCTTCTGAGGCGTCATCCCGATCTGCCGCGCGGTCACCTCGTACTCGGCCGGCACGAGCCCGAGAATCGGGTTCCCGCTCGAGTCCGCCACATATCCCCGGATGCTCCCCGTGCTGGTCTGGGACAAGGCCGCCGGTGCGGCGATCACGACCATGACCAGGCCGAGCATCAGCCGCCCGGCCAGCTGCTCGAACGATCTGCGGCTCATGAGCGCGTCTCCTGTGCACGTGTGTGCCTTCGTTATCACGCGCACATTGGGGTTTGTCAAGTCCGGCGATGGTCAAGTAGATTGGTGGCGCCGTTGGTCAATTTTTCTCCTTTCTGAAACGGAACCCGATGCGCCCGCATGGCGGTTTTGTCACGGCGTTGCCGGCCACCCTGACCCTGCTCGTCGCCGGTGTTGCCTCCGCGCAGCGCCCTTCCGCCGAGCCGAAGATCGACTCCCTCATCGCTCGCATGACCCTCGAGGAAAAGCTGGGTCAGCTCAACCAGCTCTCCGTGGACGGTCAGCCAAACGCCGAGCAGATGGCGCTGGTACGGAAGGGTCTGGTCGGCAGCTTCTTTAACCTGACCGGGGCGGCCGCCACGCACGACGCGCAGCAGCTCGCGGTCACCGAGTCGCGCCTCCACATCCCGCTGATCTTCGGCCAGGACGTGATCCACGGCTACCGCACCATCTTCCCGATTCCGCTCGGCGAGGCCGCCTCGTGGGATCCAGAGGCGGTGCGGGCCGCCGCCCACGTGGCCGCCGCCGAGGCCGCGGCCGCCGGTCTGCACTGGACTTTCGCACCCATGGTGGACATCGCGCGCGATCCGCGCTGGGGCCGGATCGCCGAGGGCTCCGGCGAAGACCCCTACCTGGGATCGGCCATGGCCGCCGCGCGCGTGCGGGGCTTTCAGGGCACGGACCCGCGCGCGCCCGATGCGGTGCTCGCCACCGTCAAGCACTTTGCCGCCTACGGCGGCGCCGAGGGCGGCCGGGACTACAACAGCGTCGACCTGTCGGAGCGCACGCTGCGCGAAGTGTACCTGCCCCCCTATCACGCCGCCCTGGACGCCGGCGCCGCTACCGTCATGACGTCGTTCAACGAGATCGGCGGTATCCCCAGTACGGCGAGCCCCTGGCTCGTGACCACGCTGCTGCGCCACGAGTGGGGTTTCCGGGGCTTCGTGGTGAGCGATTGGACGTCGGTCAACGAACTCGTCAATCACGGCGTAGCGGGCACCCGCGCCGACGCAGGGAGGCTGGCGCTCGAGGCCGGCGTGGACATGGACATGGTGAGCCGGATCTACGTGGATGATCTGCCAGCGCTGGTCAAGGCCGGGCGCATCCCCATGGCCGTGGTGAACGAGGCGGTGCGCCGCGTGCTCCGGGGGAAGGTGATGTTGGGCTTGTTCGAAGATCCCTACCACGGCGCCACGGTCGAGCACGAGCGAGCGGTGTTGCTGGCACCCGAGCACCGCCAGCTGGCGCGACGCGTGGCCGAAGAGTCGATCGTGTTGCTCAAGAACGACGGGCAGCTGCTACCGCTCGCTGCGCGTGTGCACAGTATCGCGGTCATCGGCCCGCTCGCCGACGACAAC
>QHTP01000023.1 GCA_003220855.1 Gemmatimonadota bacterium | reverse complement strand
CGGCACATCCATTCCGCGATAGCTCGGCGGCCGCGTGTAGCTCGGCGGCGACAGCAGCCCGTCGTAATGCGAGTCTGTCGCGGCGGACTCGTGGTCGCCGAGCGCGCCCGGCAAGAGGCGCACGACCGCATCGAGCACGCACAGCGCCGCCGGCTCACCACCCGAAAGCACGAAGTCGCCGACCGACAGCTCCTCCGCGCCGAGTCCATCGGCGACCCGCTGGTCCACGTCCTTGTAATGGCCGCAGAGCAGCGTCAGCTCCGCCTCGACCGCGAACCGGACGGCGTCCCGGTGGGTGAACGGCCGCCCGCGCGCCGACAGCAGCACGATCGGCGGCCCCGCCCGCAGGTCCTCCACCGCCTCGAAGAACGGCTCGGGCTTGAGCACCATCCCCGCGCCGCCCCCGTAGGGAGAGTCGTCCACCGTCTTGTGGCGGTCGTGCGTGTAGCTGCGCAGCTGCACCACGCGGTAGTGCACCAGCCGCCGCTCGGCCGCGCGCCCCAGAATGCTGACGGAGAGAGCCGCCTCGAACACCTCGGGGAAGAGCGTCACCACGTTAATCCGTAGCATCGGCCTCTTCCACGGCCACGAGATGGTCGCGCCACGACTCCACCGCCGCCCGGGACGTGACGCCCACGAAGCCGAGCAGCCATTCCCTGTGATAGGCGCGGCGTCGCGCCACCACCAGCGGTCCCGCCACGACCCGGCGCTCCTCGTTCACGACGAACAGCCGGGCCTTCGGCGTGAACACCGCGCCCGGATTCTCGACGAGGGGCAACACCGCCACCTCCCCCCGTTGCCCGTGCGGCTTGCGCAGCCGCCCGACTACGCGGGGCGTTGGCCCAGCACTCCCGCCTTCTTGAGGAGCGAGCGCACCGTGTCGGTGGGAAGGGCGCCCTTCTCGAGCCACGCCCGCGCCCGCTCCGCGTCCACCTTGATGTCGGCCGGGTTGGTGCGGGGGTTGTAGTGGCCCAGCAGCGCGACGAACCGACCGTCGCGGGGCGAGCGTGAGTCCGCGACCACGATCCGGAAGTAGCTCTGCCCCTTGCGCCCCTCACGCCGCAGCCGAATGCGAGTTGCCATTGCCTAGATCCTTTTCAAGAGCTTCCGCATCTGCTGGAACTGCTCCAGCAGCCGGTTCACGTCCTGCACCGAGCGTCCCGCCCCCTTGGCGATCCGCAACCGGCGCGAGCCGTTGAGGATCGACGGATCGGCCCGCTCCGCCGGCGTCATCGACAGCACGATCGCTTCCACGTGCTTCAGGCGCTTGTCGTCGGCCGGTACGGCGGCCAGCGCCCGGGCGTTCACGCCGGGCAAGAGGCCCAGCACCTGCTTGAGCGGCCCCATCGCCTGCATCTGCTTCAAGGCGACGAGGAAGTCCGCCAGGTCCATCCCCTGCTTCGAGCGCGCCTTCTGCTCGAGCCGCTGCGCGGCCTCCGCGTCCACCGTGGCCGCCGCCTGCTCCACCAGCGCCACCACGTCCCCCTGGCCGAGGATGCGCCCCGCCATGCGCACCGGGTCGAAGGGCTCCAGGGCCTCCGGCTTTTCGCCCACGCCGACGTACTTGATCGGGGTGCCGGTCACGCCGTGGATCGAGAGCGCGGCGCCTCCCCGCGCGTCCCCGTCGAGCTTCGTAAGGATCACGCCCGTGAGCCCGACCCCCTCGTGAAATCCCCGCGCGATCCGCACCGCGTCCTGCCCCGTCATGGCGTCCGCCACCAGCAGGACCTCGCGCGGGCTCAGCGCCGCGCGCATGGCCTTGAGCTCGTCCATCATCGCGGCGTCGATCTGCAGCCGCCCCGCCGTGTCGACGATGACGGTGCGGCAGCGCGCCTTCTCCGCCGCGCGCACGGCGTCCCGCACGAGCGCCTCGACCCCTTTCCCTCCCGTTTCCCCTTTCCCGGGAAACACGGGCACCCCAATCTGCTCACCGAGCTGCCGTAACTGTTCAGCCGCCGCCGGGCGGTATGGATCGGCGGCGACCAGCCCCGGTGCCTTCTGCTCGAGCTTGAGCCGTCGCGCCAGTTTGGCGGCGGTGGTCGTCTTGCCCGAGCCCTGCAGGCCCACGAGCAGGATCACGCTCGGACCGACCGATGCGAACTGTAGGGGCGCAGCATGCTGCGCCCCTACTTTCCGCGCCAGGTCCTCGTCCGTTGCCCCCAACATCCGCGCGATCTCGTCGCGCACCAGCTTTACCACCTGCTGGCCCGGGCTCACGGCCTTCAGCGCTACGCCCGCGACCGCGCGCTCCCGCACCCGCTCGACGAACCCTTGCGTGACCTCGAAGCTGACGTCGGCCTCGAGCAGATGGCGCCGGATCTCGCGCAGGGCCTCGGTGATGTCCTGCACCGATAGCACGCCGCGTCCCGTGACGCGCTTCAGGACGGCGGCGAGCTGCGACGCGAGGGCCGTAAACATAAGCCCACAAAACTACTTAGCGCGTTGGTGGAATCCAAGTGGGGGGGATTTGCCAGCCGCCCGGCGGACGCGGACCGCCGGCACGTGACGCCAACCGGACCAGCGCGCCGGTGCGTCCACCAGCCGCACCACAGGCACGCCGCTCAATACCAGCTGTTTCACTTCCGACCGACGGCCCCCCGCCCCCGCCCCCGAGCGTCGCTTTGCCCAGGCGCGCTCGAGCCCTCTGAAAAACCGCGTCCCCGCAGCGGCGTCGTCCCACAGCGTATACCAGACGAGGACGTCGGCGCCTCTCCCGAGCACCCGATAGCGGTCACCGTTCCAGCCGGTGGCGACCAACACGGCGGTGCTGTCGTCGCCCAGGTACTGCTCGAGCAGCAGCCGGATCTCGAATTCACCCAAGCCGTCCTCGTACCGCACGGTGTCAGGACTGGGGGACACGAACACCAGCCGATCGGGCCGATCGCCCGCGGCGTAGCGGGCGGGGTGGAGAATCTGCTCGGTCGAGATCGGCATGAGCGCGCCGTACGGCTGCTTGCCGGGGTACTCCCGCTCGAACCAGCGGACGAACTCCGCGCCGCCGAGGTAGGGAAAGATGAGACTCTCGCGCAGCCACAGCGGTGCGCTGCCGAACACCTTCATGCCCTGCTGCTGCGCGCCGAGGGCAGTGCGCAGGTCCCAGAAGTTGGGCAGACTCTCGATCCTCTGCTCCGGCATCAGCACCAGGATCTGGGCCAGCGTCGCCTGGCCCTCGAGAATGGACTGTGCGGCGGTGCGGCGGTCGTTCTGACGCTTGAGCTCGACCAGCGAGTCGAGGTTCACGTACTGATGCTGCAGGGCATGCACCAGCTCGTGCGAAATGACGAGCCGGGCCTGGCTGGGATCGATGTCGGCGGGGATATACAGCGCGTTGGAGTCGGGATCGAAGTAGCCCGCCACCTGCTCGGTGAGCAGGTCGACCATGCTGCGCCGCAGGTCGAGCGAATCCGGGATGAGGCCGAACAGGCGATAGGCGGCCTGCGCCCCGGCGAGCTCGGCGGGCGGCAGATCGTCGTCGAACTTGTGAATGACGTAGTCGCGGACCTGGGCGCGGGAGCGGCGCAGCACCACGGGGTGCTGCTTGAAGCGCAGGCGCGTCGCCCGCTCGACGGCGGGCATCATCTGTTGCACCGACTGTCGCAGCTCGGCTTCGCTGCGGACCTCCTGCGCCCGCTTTTCGCATCCCGTGCTGCCCGCTCCCACCCACCCCAGCAGCGCCGCGGCCGCCAGCGAGCGGCGCCTCATGCCTGCCACTCGATCCCCTTGCCCACGGCGGTCCCCACCACGCGAGCGACGTCCTGTCCCCTGACGACGATCCCCTGGTTCTCCAGCTCACGCCGGAGCAGCTGGTCGAGCTCGGCTCGCCGGTCGGCGAGGGTGGCGGTCGGGCGTTCGGGCGGACGGGCGGACGGTTGCGTCGTGGCTGCGATCGGACCGCCCGTCCGGCGGTCCACCTGTCCGCCCAGCATTTTCTCTATCTCCGCCCCAATCCGCTCCAGCATCGGGAAGATCTCGGCCACGAGATCTTCCGCGGGCTCGTGCTGCGGCGTCTCGTGCGTCAGCCCGCGCCGGATCATCGCGTCCACTTTGCGGCGCTCGCGGATCAGCCGGTCGAGCTCCGGCGACACCGCGGCCGTGGCCTGCGCGTGGGCGCACGCTTCGTCGAGCACGTCGATCGCCTTGTCGGGCCGCGCGCGCTCGGGCACGAAGCGATCGGTGAGGACGATGGCGGCCTTGAGGGCGTCGTCGGTGATGGCGACGGCGTGGTGCCGCTCGAGCCGTGGTCGCCGCGCGACCAGCACCTCCCACGTCTGGATGGCGTCGAGCTCCTCGACCAGCACGGGCTGGAAGCGGCGCTCGAGCGCCGGGTCGCCGCGGATCCACTTGTCGTACTCGCTGCCGGTGGTCGCGCCCACGACGCGGATGTCGCCGCGCACCAGCGCCGGCTTGAGCATGTTCGCCGCGTCCATGGCCGCCCCGAGCGCGGTCCCCTGCCCGATCAGATTGTGCAGCTCATCCACGAACAAGATGAGGTCGGGATCTGCCGCGAGGTCGCGCACCAGGCGGCGGATGCGCTCCTCGTACTGGCCGCGGAACGCCGTGCCCGCCAGCAACGCGACGTGGTCGAGCGCGAGGATGCGGGCGTCCTTGAGCGCCGGCGGGACGTCGCCCGCCGCGATGCGCTGCGCCAGGCCCTCGACAATGGCGGTCTTGCCCACTCCCGCCTTGCCGATGAGCGCCGGATTGTTCTTGCTCTGGCGCAGCAGGATGTCCACCACACGCGCGACCTCGGCGTCGCGGCAGCGCACCGGCTCGAGATCTCCCCGGCGGGCCAGCGCGGTCAGCTCGACCCCGACGCGCTCAAGCACGCTCCCGGAGTCGAACAGGCCCTCGAACCCCTCACCCATCGGTCACTCGCCGTGCAGGAAGTGCTGATACCAGGCGATGATGGCGTCCCCCATCACGAACGTCACCGCCGCCCCCAGGGCGAGGAATACCCCGAACGGGACCAGACGCTTTTTCTTGAGCGACAGCGGGACGAAAATCAGGCTGCCGAGCAGCGCGCCGAGGAACACCGTCAGGAGCACGCCCTTCCAGCCGACGAACGAGCCCACCATCGCCATCATCTTGATGTCGCCGCCCCCCATCGCCTCTTCTTTGAACGCCCACTGCCCCACCTGGGCCACCGCGAACAGCAGCGCGAACCCCACCGCCGCGCCCAGCACGGCGGTGAGAAAGCCGTCGGCGCCGCCCGCGAGGGACAGCGCGAGCCCCAGTCCGAGGCCGCCCCAGGTGTATTCGTCGGGGATCAGGTAATGCCGCCCGTCGGTGACGCCGATGCCGAGCAGGATCGTGCCGAACAGCGCCGCGGCGAGCGCGTGCAGCGTGATCCCGTAGAGCAGCACCGCCGCGACCCAGATCGCGCCCACCGCCGCCTCGACGATGGGGTACTGCCGCGAGATCGGCTCGCCGCACCGACGGCAGCGGCCCTTCAAGAGCAGCCACGAAACGACTGGGATATTGTCACGCCAGGCGATGGGCTGCTTGCAGCGGGGGCAGGTGGACGGGGGCTTGATGAGCGACATGTCGACAGGGAGTCGCACGATGCACACGTTCAGAAAGCTCCCGAGACAGAGTCCCAGGAGCGCCACGGCGACGAGCAGAAACGGGTCAACGGCCACGCGTCACCTCGTAGAGCAGAATGCCCGCCGCCACGGCGACGTTGAGCGACTCCGCGCCCTGCGCCAGGGGGATCGCCACGCGCTGCGCGGCGACGGCGTTGAGCTGTGGGCGGATTCCCGCGCCCTCGTTCCCCACGATGACGGCGATCGGCCCGCCGTCGACGCGCGCCCCGTCCCCCTCCCCCGCGCCCCTGCCGAGCGCTCGGTGCAGCGGCGTGCCGTCCGCCGCCGCCGCCCACAGCGTGACCGCGTGCTTCCGCGCCCAGGTGATGAACCCGGCGTCGTCGAGCGACACGACCGGGTGGCGGAACGTCGCACCCATCGCGGCCCGCAGCGCCTTGGGGCTCGTGGGATCGGCGGTGCCGCGCAGCACCAGCGTGCCCGCGGCGCCCAGCGCGTGCGCCGTCCGGATCAGGGTGCCGACGTTCCCGGGATCCTGCACCCCGTCGATCACGAGCACCACGGCATCCGGCCGGGGCGCGAGCTCGGTCGCGGCCCAGCGGCGCGGCTCGATCACGGCGATGATGCCCTGGGGCGTCTCCGTGTCGGCGAGCTGGGCGAACGTGCGAGCGCCGATCTCCTCCACCGGAATCGCGTGCCGCTCCAGCTCGGCCACGAGCTCGACGCCCCGCGCCGTGCGCGCCAGGTCGGGAGCGACCAGGGCGCCCTGGAACGGCAGACCGGCCGCGAGCGCCTCCTCCACCAGTCGCACGCCTTCGATCAGGGCGAGCCCGCGCCGGCCGCGGGCCTTGCGGCGTTGGAGATCGCGGATCGTCGATGACAGATTATTGGCGATGGGTCTCCTCGCGCGTTTCCGGCGGCGGCCGGGCCTTCAATATGTCGAGAAGCGGCAGACGGGCGCTACGTGAAGATCGCCCTCACGATCGCGGGCTCGGATTCCGGTGGCGGCGCCGGGATCCAAGCCGACTTGAAGACCTTCCACCAGTTCGGCGTGTTCGGGACGAGCGTGATCACCGCGGTCACGGCGCAGAACACGGAGGGGGTGCTCGCCTGGGAACCGGTTTCCGCGGCGCTCGTCACGCGCCAGCTCGACGCGCTCGCGGCGGATCTCCCGCCCGTCGCCGTGAAGTCCGGGATGCTCGCGTCCGCCGCCCTGGTCGAGACGGTCGCCGCCGGGATCGCCCGGCACCGCCTCCCGAACTACGTGCTCGACCCCGTGATGGTCGCGACCTCGGGCGATCGCCTCCTGGACGAAGACGCCGAACAGCTCGTCGCCCGGCGTCTCCTGCCGCTCGCCACGCTGGTCACGCCCAACTTGGAAGAGGCGGCGATCCTCGTCGGCGAGACTGTCGCCACGCCGGACGCGATGGAGCGTGCCGGCGGCGCGCTGCTGCGGCGCGGGGCGCGGGCGGCCCTCGTGAAGGGTGGACATCTCTCGGGCGACCAAGTGGTTGACGTGCTCGTCACCGACCGAGCCGCGCGCCGGTTCACGCGGCCGCGGCTCGACACGACGTCGACGCACGGCACTGGCTGTACGCTCTCGGCGGCCGTGGCGGCGGGCCTGGCGCTCGGCCGCCCGCTCGAGCAAGCGGTCGCCGACGCGCTCGACTTCGTGCACCGCGCCATCGCGGCCGCTCCGGGGCTGGGCAGCGGGCGCGGGCACGGGCCGCTCAACCACTTCGTGCCGGCCCCACCGCGTCCACCCACCGAGGGGCTCTAAATGCCCCGCCCGTTTCTCACGGCGCGCTGGTGCGACGTGCTGCTGCTCACCTTCGAAGCGCCCGCAGACCTGATCGGTCGCCTCGTGCCCGTCGGCGTCGAGCCGGACCGCTGGAACGGCCGCACGCACGTGAGTCTCGTCGCCCTTGGCATGCGACGCGTGCGGGTACGGGGCTGGCGGGTGCCCGGCTTCTCCGCGCACCTGCAGGTGAACTTCCGCACCTACATCCGATATCGCGGCCAGCCGGGGGTGTGGTTCATTCGCGAGTTCGTGCCCAGTCGGCTGCTGGCTGCGGTGGCGTGGCTCAAGTTCGGGGAGCCGTTCGGCACGGCTCCGATCCGGGTCCGACTCGACGAGCAGGAGACGACGGTGCGGGCCGCCTACCAACTGGGACGACCGGAGCTGGGGTGGCACCTGACGATCGCGGGATCACGCGCCACCCACGTCCCGCCGCCCGATAGCGCGGAGCACTACTTCAAGGAGCGCGTGCTGGCGTGCCGCGCGCGCCGCGGCGACGGCCTCGGCGTGTTTCGCGTCGAACACCCACCGTGGGCCGTCCGGGACGTGATCGGAGTCGACTACCGGGTGGACTTCGGCTTCCTTTATGGCGCCGACTGGCGGTTCCTCAACGATGCGAGGCCCGTGTCGGCGATCTTCACGCCAGGGTCCGACGTGACGGTGTACGCGCCGGTCAAAGCCCCTTCACCACTCCCCTGATGAGCCGCTCGAGCTGGCCCGCCACCCGCGCGCCGGCCTCGAGCACCTCGGCGTGCGACAGCGTCTGTGCCGACAGTCCAGCCGCGATGTTCGTGACGCTCGAGAACCCGAGGCAGCGCATCCCCCGCGCCCGGGCCGCGATTACCTCCGGCACGGTGGACATCCCCACGGCGTCGGCCCCGAGGCGCTCGAGCATGCGGATCTCCGCCGGAGTCTCGAAGGAGGGTCCGAGCAGGGCGGCGTACACGCCCTCCTCCAGCGGGATCCCCTCGGCCTGCGCCACGGCGCGCGCGCGCGCGCGCAGCCCGGCATCATAAGGATCGCTCATGTCCGGGAAGCGCTGGTCTCCCTCCACGACCAGCCCCACCAGGGGATTTCGGAACATCAGGTTGATGTGGTCGGCGATCAGCATCAGGGTGGGCGGCCGGAACGTGTGGCGGATCCCGCCCGCCGCGTTGGTCACGATCTGCGTCTCCACCCCCAGCCGCGCGAAGACGCGCGTGGGCAGCGCGGCGACCTCGGCCGCATGGCCCTCATAGAGATGAAAGCGACCGCTCTGGACCACGAGCGGCACGCCCTCGAGCGTGCCGGCGACCAGCTCCCCCTTGTGGCCCGGCGCCCCGGGCTCGGGGAAGCCGGGGATTTCGCGGTACGGCACGCGCACGGCGTCGCGCACGGCGTCGGCGATGCCGCCGAGCCCTGAGCCGAGCACGATCGCGACGCGGGGCTTGAGCGCGCCGAGCCGCCGCGCCACGGCGCTCGTCGCCTCCTCGATCACACCTTTCCCCTTTCCCGTTTCGCCTTTCTCGATCACAGCAGGATCCCCGCCAACGTCGCCGACAGGAAATTGGCGAGCGTCCCGGCGATCATGGCCCGGAACCCGAGCCGCGCGAGGTCGTGCTTGCGTTCCGGCACAAGAGCGCCGATGCCCCCGATCTGGATCCCGACCGAGCTGATGTTCGCGAAGCCGCACAGCGCAAACGTGGCGATGGTGAACGACACGGGGTCGAGCTGTCCCCGGAGCGGCCCCAGCTGCGCGTAGGCGATGAACTCGTTCAGCACCATGCGCGTCCCCAGCAGGCCACCGATGGCTCCCGCGTCGTGCCACGGCACCCCCATGACCCAGGCGATCGGGCTGAAGATCCACCCCAGGACGGTCTGGATGTCCTGCGGGAACCAGGCGAGCGAGCCGTGCACCCAGCCGAACGCGCCGTTGGCCAGGGCGACGAGCGCGATGAACGACACCAGCATGGCGATCACGTTCAGCATCAGGTACAGCCCGTCGGTGGTGCCGCGCGCCGCGGCGTCGACCACGTTCACGTCGGTGCGCGGGATGTCCACTTTGATGCCGCCCAGCGTCTGCGGCGTCCCCGTCTCGGGCTCGAGAATCTTGGCCATCATGATCGTTCCCGGAGCGGTCATGATCACGGCGGTGAGCAGATGGCGCGCCTCGATGCCGAACGCGATGTACGCGGCCATGATGGAGCCGGACACGTGCGCCATGCCGGCGGTCATCACCGTCATCAGCTCCGATTGCGTCATCCCCGCCAGGAACGGGCGGATGGTGAGCGGCGCCTCGGTCTGCCCCATGAAGATCGACGCGGCCACGTTGAGGCTCTCCGCCCCGCTCGCCCCCATGACGCGGTTCATCGCGACGGCGAATGCCTTCACCACCAGCTGCATGACGCCCAGATAATAGAGGATCGCGAACAGCGCCGACACGAAGATGATGGCGGGAAGCACCTGGAACGCGAAAATGATGCCGAGACTGGAGTGCTGTTTGCCGATCTCACCGAAGACGAACTCCGACCCCACGTACGAAAAGCTCAGGATCTTCTTCACGACCTCGCCCAGCGCGGCAAACAGCGTCTGCCCGAACGGGACTCGCAGCACGAAAATCGCGAATACGAGCTGGAGCCCGAGGCCCCACGCGACGACCCGACGGCTGATCGCCCGCCGGTTGCGCGACAACGCAAACCCGAGGCCCAGGATGAACGCGATCCCCAGCACGCCCGTGAGGCGTTGGCCGGCTGGACGCGCCGGCGGCGCCGGCGGCGGGAGCGATGACGTGCCCTGGGGCGTGGTCACGGGTGCGGCAGGCCGCCGCCCCGCCGCCTGGATCGTGTTCCAGGCGAAGCGCGGCAGCGTGAATACGGCGAGCGCGCACACGAAGCTGACCGCGACGGCCAGCACCGTGCGGGGGAGACGCAGCGTCATCTAGAGAGCCTCCAGTTCGCTCTGCACCCGCGACACCAACGCCACCTTCTCGAACTCCGGGAGAAACGCGCTCTCGCAGGCATTCAGCACCACGCGGGCGAGGTCCTCCTGGGCGAGGCCGCCCGCCGCGTGCGCGAGGAAATACTCGTCGGTGAGCGAGACGCCATCCACCAGACGGCCGTCGGTGTTCAGCGTCACGATGACGCCGCGGTCGAGGTAACGCTTGAACGGGTGCTCGGCGAGCGACGGGACGGTGTGGGTGTGGAGGTTCGACGTGAGGCACATCTCGAGCGGAACGCGGTGCTCGACCACGTACTCGAGCAGCGCCGCGTCCTCCGCGAGGCGCGTCCCGTGCCCAATCCGCCGGGCGCCGCAATCGTGCAGCGCCTGACGGATCGAGTCGGGGCCGTCGCCTTCGCCCGCGTGACAGGTGCACGCCATGCCGTGCTGCGCCGCGTACGCGAACGCCCCCGCATGGTCGCGCGCGGGGAAGCCCCGCTCGGCTCCCGCGAGGTCGAACGCCACGACACCCGCGGTGTGATAGTCCGCCGCCGCGCGCGCCAGCTCGAGCGACTCGGCCGGCGACCGGGTGCGGATCCCGCACACGATCACCCCGACCTTGGTGCCGGTCTCCGTCGCGCCGCGCCTGATCCCGGCGAGCGGCGCCTCGATCGCCTGCGCCAGCGTCAGCGCGGGCCGGTGCAGCAACGGCGAATACCGCACCTCGACGTAGCGCACGCCGTCGGCGGCCGCGTCGAGCACGAATTCGTAGGCGACGCGCTCCAGCGCCGCCGCCGTCTGCATCACCGACAGCGTGATCTCGTATTTCGTCAGGTACTCCTCGAGACTCTTCGCCTGTTTCACCGACAGCGCCCGCGCCAGCCCTTCGGGTGTGTCCGCCGGGAGCCGGATCCCCTGGACGCGCCCCAGCTCGAGCATGGTCTCGGGCCGGAGGCAGCCGTCCAGATGCACGTGCAGCTCTACTTTGGGCCAGCGCCGCAACAGCTCCTTCGTGAGGCGCGGCGGGCCCTGGCGTGCAGTCACCACCACGCGGAAGATCGCCCCGCCCTCCCCCACTGGATCGCCCACGTCCACCGGCCGGCCCACGCCGTCGGTCACGTACGCCGCGCCGCGGCCCACCAGCTCGGCGAGATCTTGGTCCAGCTGCTCCACGGCGTCGCGCACCCGCGCCCCGGGTGCCACGCTCACCGGTCGCTCGTTCACGAACACACGGATCACCGCGTCTCCTCGCCCGCGTACATAGTGCGCTGAAAATTGCCAAGCGCGAGTGGGTTGCGCTACCTTGCGTGCCGTGAGTAAGCCAGCGAGCCACCGCATCCTCGTCGTGGACGACGAGCCCGACATCACCGCGCTCGTCGCGTACCACCTGGCGAAGGCGGGGTATCGCGTCACCACTGCCGCGAGCGGGCGCGACGCGCTGCGCGCCGCGCGCGAGGAGCGACCCGATCTCGTCGTGCTGGACCTGATGCTCCCCGGCGCGTCGGGGTACGACGTGCTCGCGGAGCTGCGGCGCCGCGAGGAGACGAAAGAGCTCGGCGTCATCGTGCTCACCGCCCGCAAGGACGAGTCCGATCGCATCAAGGGTCTCTCGCTCGGCGCCGACGATTACCTGCCCAAGCCGTTCTCGCCCCAGGAGCTGGTGCTGCGCGTCGCCGCCGTGCTGCGCCGGCTGGCCGCACCGGCCGTCGCCGCCGGGGGGCTGGTCACGGCCGGGCCGATCGCGGTCGACCGTCACGCCCACCGCGTCACGGTGAACGGCACGGAGGTCGAGCTGACCGCGACCGAGTTCAAACTGCTCAGCACGCTGATCGAGCGCGAAGGACGCGTGCAGAGCCGCGCCCAGCTGCTCGAGACGGTGTGGCAGGCCCAGCCCGACATCCAGACCCGCACGGTAGACATGCACGTGCAGCGCCTGCGCCAGAAGCTAGGGGCCGCGGGCGATCACATCGAGACCGTCCGCGGCGCCGGCTATCGCTTCCGGCGCCCCGACGCGAGGCCCCGCACACGCGCGTGAAGCTCGTGACCCGGCTGTTCGTCACGACCAGCTTGCTGGCCGCGCTCGCCGTGGCGGGCCTCGCGGTCGCCGCCGACCGGCTGCTGCGGCGTTACCTCGAGGACGAAATCGCGCACGGGCTCGAGCGGGAGGCGCTGCTGATCGCCGCCCTGATGCCGGCGGATTCGCTGCGCTGGTCCGATTTCGCGCGGCAGATGGGCGCGAGCGTCGGGCACCGCATCACGCTGATCGACCCCACCGGCAGAGTGCGCGGCGACACCGAGTTCGACCGCGCCTCGCTCGGCGGGCTCGAGAACCATCTCATGCGGCCCGAGGTCCAGCAGGCGCTGGCGGCCGGCGAGGGACGGGGAAGGCGGCTGAGCGCCTCGACCAACGAGCGCCGCATGTACGTGGCGCTGCGCGGCGGGCCGCCGGGGCTCGCGATCGTGCGCCTCTCGACGACGCTGGCGGCGGTCGACGCCCAGGTGGGCACGGTGCAGCGCGCGCTGGCGCTCGCGGGATTGGCGGCCGTGCTCGGCGCGGGCGTGCTCGCCTGGATCGTCTCGCGCGAGGTCGCCCGACCCCTGCTGCAGATCGGGGCCGCCGCCCGCGCCATCGCGGACGGGCGGCGGCCGGAGTTCCCGGACGCGCGCGTTCCCGAGGTCGCCCAGCACGTCGTCGCGCTGCGCGCCATGCACGAGCAGCTCGACGAGCGCTTCGCCGAGCTGGTGCGCGAGCGCGAGGAGACGGCCGCGCTGATCGAAACCATGACCGATGGGGTGTTGGCGGCGGACGCGCGCGGCGCGATCGTCACCCTCAACCGCGCGGCCCGCCGACTGTTGGGTTATGGCTCCGACGATCCCCTCCCCGCCCTGGTCGGGCTGTTCCACGAGAAGTCGGCGCGCGACCTGGTTCAGGCGCTGCTCGCCGGCGGCGAGGCCGAGCCGCAGGAGCTCGAGCGGGGCGGGCGCGCGCTGCTCGTGACCGGCCGCGCCCTGCCGAACGGCGGCGCGCTGCTCGTCATCCGCGACGTGACCGAGCTGCGACGGCTGGAAGCCGTGCGCCGGGACTTCGTCGCCAACGTGTCCCACGAGCTCAAGACGCCCCTCACCTCCATCGCCGGGTACGCCGAAACCCTCGCCACGGAGGACGCGGGCAAGGAAACCGAACGCTTTGCGCGCACCATCCTGAACAACGCCCACCGGATGCAACGCCTGGTTGACGACCTGCTGGACCTGTCGCGCATCGAATCGGGACGGTGGCAACCCAGCCCCGAGCACGCCGACGTAGCCGCGATCGCGGCCGAGGCATGGGCCGCGTTCGCCGACCGCGCCCGCGACGCCCGAGTCGAATTCACGGTCGCCGCCACCGCCGGTGGCGGTGTGACCGCCGATCCCGACGCGCTACGGCAGATTTTCACGAATCTGTTCGACAACGCCCTGCGCCATACCCCCGCGGGCGGCCGCATCAAGGTGTCGGTGGATCGAGCCGGGGGGGGAGGCGTCAACGTCGCCGTGGCGGACACAGGCTCGGGCATCGGCCCCGAGCACCTGCCCCGCATCTTCGAGCGCTTCTACCGCGCCGACCCCGGCCGCTCGCGCGAGGAGGGGGGCACCGGGCTCGGCCTGGCCATCGTCAAGCACCTGCTCGAGGCCCACGGAGGACGGGTCGAGGCGTCGAGCACGCTCGGCAAGGGCACGACCATCCGCATGTTCTTCCCGGGAGACGGGACCTAAGTCGTTCAGGCCCTCCGCCCGTGTGCCGTTACACGTCCGTCACATCGGCGTCACGGGAGCTTGACCGCACGAGGGCATCGTGCTCCTCGTGCGCATTGGACTCGTTTCCGACACCTACCTCCCCCAGGTCAACGGGGTGACGACGGTGGTCCGCCGCATCGTCGCGCTGCTCTCCGCCCAGGGGCACGAGGTGGCCGTCGTGGCGCCACGTTATCCCGAGTTCGCCGGGACCGCCGGAGAGCGAGAGCTGCGGATCCGATCCCTGCCGTTCCCGTTGTACCCGGACATCCGCTTGTCCTGGCCCAGCTTTCGCCGCGTCGCCGAATTCTTCGACGAGTTCCAGCCGGACCTGCTCCACGTCCACACGGAAGGCGCGCTCGGAGTCGCCGGCCGGCGCTACGCGTTGGCCCGCAAGCTGCCCCTCGTCACGTCCTTTCACACCAACTTCCCGCAGTACAGCCGGCACTACGGGGTCGGCTTCCTCGAGCCGGCGGTGTGGCGCTGGCTCGAGCGGTTCCACGGCCCCGCGGCGTTGACGCTGACGCCGGGAGACGGCGTGCGGGACGAGCTGGTGCGGCGCGGGATCACCCACGCCGCCGTGTGGGGGCGCGGCGTCGACACGCGGCTGTTCCACCCCGGGCGGCGCGACGCGGGCTGGCGGCGCTGGCTCGCCGGGGCGGACGACACGGCGGTCGTGCTGCACGTGGGCCGCCTCGCCCGCGAAAAGAACCTCGACGTGCTGATCGAGGCCTGGTACACGGCGCGCGCGGCGCTCGGCCAGCGTGCGACGTTCGTCGCCGCCGGCGAGGGGCCCCTCGCGCGGGACATCGAGTCCGAGCTCCCCTTCGTTCGGATGTTGGGCTTCTTGCCGCGGCAGCATCTCGCCACGCTGTACGCCAGCGCCGACCTGTGCGTGTTCCCCTCCCACACCGAAACCTGCGGGCTGGTCGCGCTCGAGGCGATGTCCTCCGGCGTGGGCGTGATCGCGGCGGACGCGGGCGGCTTTCGTGAGAGCATCCACCACGGCGTCACGGGCCTGCTCGTGCCGCCCAGCGACGGGCGCGGGTACGCCGAGGCGATCATCGAGCTGGCGCTCGATCCCGCCAGTCGCTTCCTCCTGGGCGCGGCCGCCCGCGAGGGGGCGCTCGGGCGCGACGTGGAGCCGGAGAACGCAGAGCTGCTCGCGCGCTACGCCGGGTTGATCGGGGTCACCGAGCGGAGGACCGCGCCGTGCGCCGCCTAGTGATCGTCCTGGCCGACGGGCTGCGCCCCGATGCGGTCGCTCCGGGCATCATGCCGTCGCTCGATGCGTTGGGCGGCGCGTTCACCCTCGCCCGGCAGGCTCACACCGTCCGCCCGAGCGCCACGGTGGCCGCCCTCGCCGCGCTCGCCACCGGCGTCTCGCCCCAAACCCACCGCCTCACCGAGCCCGGCCTGGCGTTCCTGTCGGGCTTGCGCTCGTTGCGGCCGGTCGCGCGGGAGCTCGGTCGCGCCGGCATCCCCAGCGACGTCGTGACGGGGGAGCTGGGTCCCGCCGCGCTGCCCATCGCCTGGTCGCTCGCGTCCACGGCCGGTGTCCGCCGGCTCGTGGCCAAGGGCTCCCGGGCGCGCGACACCGCCGCGGCGGCGCACCGGCTGCTGTCCCAGCCGGAAGAGCGGCTGCTGTTTCTCTACCTGCCCGATTGCGATCGGGCCGGGCATGCCTATGGGTGGATGTCGGATCCGTATCTCGCGGCCGCGGCCGAGGTGGATGCGGCCGTGGGCTCGCTGGCGCGCTGGACCGACGAGGTCGTGTTCATCGTGACGGCAGACCATGGCGGCGGCGGCGTCCGGGCCAACGAGCACGACGAGCCCCACCCCGTCAACGATCACATCCCGCTGGTGGTGGCGGGGCCGGGCGTAACGCGCCGCCACCAGCTGACGCGCGCCATTTCCCTGCTCGACATCCCCGCCACCGTGTTGTGGTGGTTCGGGGTGGCGGTGCCTGACGGCTACGAGGGCCGCCCCCTGCTCGACGCATTCGTGCCCGCCCCCGCCCCCACCCTCGCCGCCCCGGCCCCCCGGGCCGCATCCGTGCCGGCGTGATGCGCTGGCTCACCCACTTAGGCGGCGCGCGATTCACGCTCGGGGTCGGGCTGGCGTTGGTCGCGGCCGGACAACCGCGGCTCGGGCTCGCGGCTCTCCTCGCCAACACGGGATCGCACCTGGTCGTGCAGATCCTGAAGCGCGCCGTCGCGCGGGCCCGTCCGTGCGACGCGAGCGGCACACCGCTCGCCCTCGTGCATCTGCCCGATCCCCACTCCTTTCCCTCAGGCCACGCGGCGGCGGCGACCGCGGTGGCCGCTACGGTGGCGCTCGCTCATCCGATGATCGGACCGGTGGTGCTGCCGCTGGCGGGCCTGGTCGCCTACTCTCGAGTTGCCCTGCGGGTGCATCACCTGAGCGACGTGCTCGCGGGGGTAGCGCTGGGACTGGGCGGCGCGATCGGAGCGACACACTTCCTGCGCTAGTCTGGCCGTACCGTCGTAGCATCGCGCCTGGACCTCCTTTTACACAGCGGTCTCAGGTCCGTGACACATCCGTCACACACGCGACCTACCGTCCCGTGGTGCCTCAGGATATTGCCGCCGCGCAGCGCATTCTGATCGTGGACGACGAGGCCGACATCACGGCCCTCGTCGCGTACCATCTCGCCAAGGCCGGCTACCGCGTCACGACGGCGACCGGAGGCCGGGAGGCGCTCGACGCGGCACGCGATGAGCGGCCCGACGCCGTCATCCTCGATCTCATGCTGCCCGACCTGTCGGGCTACGAGGTGCTCGCGGAGCTGCGGCGCCGGGACGAGACGCGCCAGATCGGCGTGCTGTTGCTCACCGCCCGCCGGGAGGAGGCGGACCGCATCCGCGGCCTCTCACTCGGCGCCGACGATTACCTGCCCAAGCCGTTCTCGCCGCCGGAGCTGGTGTTGCGCGTGGGGGCCGTGCTGCGCCGGCTGCGGGCGCCGGCCGGGGCCGTCGGCGGCCGACTGAGCGCCGGGCCGATCGTGCTCGACACGGCAGCCCACCGCCTGACGCTGGACGGCGTGGAGATCGTGCTCACGGCCACGGAATTCAAGCTGCTGCGCACGCTGCTCGAGCGCGAAGGCCGCGTGCAGAGCCGCGCCCAGCTGCTCGAGACGGTATGGCACGCGCAGCCGGACATCCGCACCCGCACCGTGGACATGCACCTGCAGCGCTTGCGCCGGAAGCTCGGCCCGGTCGGTGGCTGGATCGAGACGGTGCGCGGCGCGGGGTACCGCTTCCGGCGGGCGGAACGGGGCTGAGTCTCCTCAATGCGGCAGCAGGGCCGGTCCCAGCGACACCACGATCGAGATGGTGAACAACACGATGATGATCCACTCCAGCATCTCCAGGCGGCGGGTGGCGGCGCGATCGGCCATCCGGCTGTAGATGCTGTCGATCGTCTGCAGCTTGCGGGTGATGCTCACGTCCCATTCCGCGAGATGGAACCGCCGCGACGCGAGGCCGTACACGCGGGTGAGGTACTGCTCGCCGATCAGCTTCAAGGCGTTCGTCACCTGCTCGAACAGAATGGCCGCGTCGAGCTCGAGCTGGGCCAGCTCGCGCAGATCGGATCCGTACAGGCTGGGGACGCGCAGCGCCGACCAGCGCCGCTGCGACAACAGGCCGTAGGCGCGCTCCAGCGCGTCGTCCAGCTGCTGATCGAGGTAGCGCATCTCCAGGAGCTGCGTGTTGGCGAACTCGATCACGGCCCGGACATCCTCGCCTTCGGGATCGAACAGCAGGGTCACATCGGTGTCGATGAACGTGGCGTCGTCGGGACCGAACGACAGCCGGGACGAGGTCGCGTCCGCGATCTCCTGCTGTGACAAGCGGTGCCGCTCGGCGCGCAGGATCTGCGCGATCGTGTGCGCGTGCTGCGTCGCCAGCGTGGCGGCGTCGCACGCCGGCGCGAAGCGCTCGACCTCGAAGATGGCATAGTCCTCGACGAAATCGACGATCTGGGGCCGCACCGCGGCTGCGCCGAGCGTCGCGACGAGGCGCTCGACGTGGCCGCGCGAGTCCGCCAGCAGGCGCTCGTTGCCCCACAGCTCGCTCGAGAGCGCCGCCAACGCGGCGAGCGGGCCCTCCAGCTGGATCGCGTAGCTCAGGGACACGGCGCCGAAA
>QHTP01000022.1 GCA_003220855.1 Gemmatimonadota bacterium | reverse complement strand
TGTTACATCCCCCGCGCATACCCGTGACGCGCTGAGGCTTCGTTACCCCCGACGTCGCACGCGCACCACAACCCATTCCCGCGAGGAGAGACACCCCAATGCCGTCCTTTATCCGTCGAGCGCTCGGCGTGGCCGTCGTGGCCGCCGCAGCGGGCGCCGCTCCGCTCGCCGCGCAGGCCGCCACGGCTCCGCAGGTGACGGTCGGTGGTCTGGTCTACACGCAGTACCTCTATCAGCTCAAGGACACCGTCAACCATTTCAACAGCTTCGATG